>NZ_JBHJUK010000100.1:28624-35329 GCF_042266225.1 Kitasatospora sp. NPDC056181 | reverse complement strand
CGCACGACTACCCGCCCTGGGAGACCGTCTACGCCTACTTCGCCCATTGGCAGCGCGACGGCGTATTCGAGCAGCTCAACGGCCTTCTCCGGCGCCTGATCCGCGCCGCCGGGGGCCGCAGTCCCGAGCCGACGGCCTGCATCGTCGACTCCCAGAGCATCAAGACCTCCACGAACGTCCCCGCCGCCACCCAGGGCGTCGACGCGGCCAAGAAGATCATTGGCCGCAAGCGCAGCATCGTTACCGACACCCTCGGCCTCCTGCTCGCGGTGCTGGTCACCGCGGCCGGCGTCCAGGGCGGCACAGCCGGCCGACAACTGCTGACCAGGGTCGCCGCCGAGCACCCCGCCATCCGCAAGGCCTGGACCGACATGGGCTACAAGAACTCCGTCGTCGAACATGGCGCCGCCCTCGGCATCGACGTCGAGATCGTCCGTCGCGACCCGGCCACCAGGGGATTCGTCGTCCAGCCCCGACGCTGGGTCGTCGAACGCACCCTGGGCTGGCTCATGAACCACCGCCGCCTCGCCCGCGATTACGAAGCCCTGCCCGCTCGCTCCGAAGCCATGATCCACGTCGCGATGATCAACCTCATGACCCGCCGCCTGACTGGCGAATCCACCCCCACCTGGCGCGGAACCTGACCCTCAAAACCAGGAACGAAACGCCCAGTGAGAGAAGGTCGGACTCAACCTGCGGAGTAGAGAGGGGGTTTGAATGACGGGGCTGCTAGGTCCGGAAGCATGTTTGCAGTGTTCGGCTCCCGTTGAGCAGTCGTCCAGGGCGGTGCGGCGGCTCTACTGCTCGACGCGGTGTACCTCGCGGGCAAACTACCTGGCTCGCAAGGCTGGCACGGGGATACGGCCTCGTCGTCCGCCGGAAGAACGCTTCGCGGCGCTGACCAAGGACGGACCGCTCTCCTTGGTGAAGGGGGTGCCGGGGGCCTGTCGGCTCTGGACCGGGGCCGTCACAACCAGCGGGTACGGGAAGTTCAAGGCGGAAGGGAAGACAGTTCGGGCTCACCGGTTCGCCTACCAGCAGGCGCACGGGGCGATACCGGGCGGGCTGGTCATTGATCACCTCTGCCGGGTCCCGCTGTGCGTCAACGCGGCGCATCTCGAAGCAGTGACGAACCGGGAGAACACCTTGCGTGGGACCGGCACAAGCGCGGCGAACGCCCGGATGACCCACTGCTCCAAGGGCCACCCGCTGACCTTCGTCAGTGATCAGCGCCGCTGCGTACCCTGCCGCCAGACCCGTACCCGTGAACGAGCAGCGGAGAAGAAGCTGCGGGAGGACCAAGAGGCTCGCGCTGCCTCACCGGAGACGTTGTTCTGACCCCGCACGGAGTCAACATCGGTGATCCGGGCGTCATGGGCGAGGTGGGGACCTCGCTCGGCCCTGGCTGCCTCCGGGCCCACCGCTCACCGCGCGGACCCTGCTGCGCACCGGCTACAACCACCGGAACGGCCTGCGCCAGGCGGCCATGGGGTCCTGGCAGGCCCTCATCGCCGACCTCGTGCACAGACTGGAGCCGCACATCAAGGGCATCATCGACGCCGCCGTGCGGACCCACGCGAGCAGGCCCGGGGGAACCGTCGCCGACCTGGCCCTCGCCATGGGCGTTCCGACCAAGACCGCCCAGTCCCGCCGCGACAAGATCCTCAAGGAGTTCCCGGGCGGCTGGGAGCGGTGGGCCATCGGCACGCTCAGCGAACCCACCGACGACGACGGCGCCAACCCCGCCCTGAACGTCCCGCTACCCGAGCACCGCACCGAGGTCTTTGAGATCGCCGCCCGCGACGGACGCGTCGGAACCAGCTGCAACTGCGGCTGGACCTCCCCGGAGCGCGCCTACGACGCCGACGAGGCCGAGCGCTGGGGTGAGGCGCACCGTCAGGAGCAGGCCGTCAAGGACACCACCATCGCGCGCCGCACCCGGTGCCCGGTCGGCCCGGGAGAGACCGAGCCCGTGGCCGAGCCGGCGCACAAGACGGATGTCTACGACTGGAAGGACGGCCTGGTCATCTGCCGCTGCACCTGCGGTGAATGGGAAGGAACCCCGACCTCGAACATCGTCGGCGCGGCACTCGAAGGCAAGAGGCACCGAGAGGGTGCGGAATCCTGACCGGCTGCGCACCGACTTCCCGGGGCGGCCGCTGTCCGGCCAAGACGTCGCGGGCGCCCCGGACTCCACACCCGATCAGACCTGGAAACAGGAACAGGATCACCGCCATGCTGCACCAGCCCGGCCCCGCTGTCACCCAGTGGGACACCGCCATTCGCGCCGTCCTCGTCTTCACCGCGCTCGAAGCCGGTCTCCCGCCGCTACTACGACCGCACCGTGGGGAAGACAGGACGCACGCGCAAGCCGTGCTCGCCCTGGCCCGTCGGCGTGTCAATGTGCTGTGGGCTCTCATACGCGACGGACGGCTCTACCAAGCCGCCCGGCCCACCATCCAATCGTGAATGAGCACTCCAGCGGGCGTTCGTCGTCTGGCCGAAGCGCTCAGGTCAGTCACATGCCGCGCTCTGGGCCGTAGATGGGCGTGGGGCGGTCATCGGGTGACATCGGCAGCGGTTCGAGTAGTACCGGGCCGGGGTAGAAGGCGGAGCTGTTCGGGCCGACCATGTCCTCGCCGACCAGATAGCGGTAGAGCCACTCGGAGAAGCTCATTCGGTACTCGTACCAGGATCCGTCGTGTTCCACAGCACAGATCCGGTGGCCCGTGCGGTTGGGCAGCGGGGCCAGGAAGATGTATTCGCCACGGTCGGTACTGGTGATCGGAATCAGGCCGTCCTTCATCCCGAACCGCACTTCTCGCAAGTCGAGGACGACGCGGATGTTCTCCTCCGACTCCAGCCAATCCTCCCGGCCCCAGTCGAGCTCGGCCCAGGCCTGGGAGGTCTCGCGGATGTCCTTCCCGAGGTTCCAGCGCTCGGTGGCCGGATGCGAGAGATACAGGTGCCAGTTGATCTGCATTGGGGCGTAGGCGTCAACGACCGCCTTGTAGTCCTCGGGGAACTCGGTACCGATCTCGGCTTCCAACTCGGCCCAAGCACCGGGGCTGGCGAAGCGTTGTCCGCCAGGGCCGAGCATGGCGAAGACCTCAGAAGCCGTTGTCTTTCCGAGAGTGATGGCTGCGTTTTTGCAGGTCAGGCATAGGTTCGGTGTTTCGGCGGCAGGGACGAGGTGTCGTGTCGTCTCTTCGGTGGAGGTGCCGGGATGCCATCGGTGATGGGGTTGCTGGAGGAGCGCGAACGCGCGGCTCGGCGGCGGGTGGAGGCCCTTCAGGCCGAGCTGCGGGAGGCGGAGGCCACGTGGGAGCGGTTCGTGATCGCCCGTGAGACGGTGGCGGAGGTCTTGGCTGAACCTCGCGGTGGTGAGGAAGAGGCGCCGGTGGTGACGGCTGCTGAGCGGCCGGTTCCGGTCTCGGCAGCGGCGCCGGGTTCGATGGTGCCGCACTGGCGGGAGGGTCTCGTCCCTGCGGGTCCTGGCGCCGGATTACCGGCGGATCATGGATGCTCTCGCCGGCCGCGGCGGGTCGTGCGGGGAAGTGATGGACTGTCGTCAACTCGCGGTGGTGCTCGGGCTGGAGCCGGTCCCGGCGAAGGTGGAAGGGGTGCGCTCGAAGGCGAAGCGGCTGGCCGCGCGGGGCTGGTTGGCCGAGGAACAGCCCGGGATGTTCAGCGTGGTCGCCGGGCGAGGCGTCGGCTCATGACCATGCTCATCGACCAGCAAATCACTGCCTCCGAGGTGTCGGTGCGGCCCTCGCAGTCGCGGGCGAGACGGCGCGAGCGCATTAGCCACGCGAACGTGCGCTCGACCAGCCACCTCTTCGGCAGCACGACGAAGCCCGTGGTGTCGTCGCTGCGTCTGACCACGCTCAGCGCGAGGCCCAGGACGTCAGGGGCGAGGTCGACCAGGCGTCCGGTGTAGCCGCCGTCGGCCCACACCAGCGTGATGCGCCAGTGCCGCTCGCGCAGCCGGGCCAGCAGCGTCCGGCCCGCCTCGCGGTCGGTGACCGAGGCCGCGGTGACCATCACCGTCAGCAGCAGCCCGAGGGTGTCCACCACGATGTGACGCTTGCGGCCGTTGACCTTCTTCCCCCCGTCGAATCCCCGGGTGGCGGCCGGCACCGACGCGGCCCCCTTCACCGACTGCGCGTCGATGATGCCCGCCGTCGGCTCCGAATCCCGGCCCGCCGCCTCGCGGACCCGGTCCCGCAACCGGTCGTGGAACTCCGCGACCAGCCCCTTGTCCCGCCAGCGCCGGAAGAACGCGTAGACGCGATCCCATGCGGGGAAGTCCGCGGGCATCGCCCGCCAGGTGATGCCGCCCGCGACCAGGTAGCGCACCGCGTCCACCATCTGCCGGTGGCAATACCCCTCCGGCTGCCCGCCCCGGCCCTCCAGCCACGGCGGGACCGGCATCGCATCGCGGACCACCGCCCACTCCGCGTCGCTCATGTCCGACGGATACCGTCGCACACGCTCACCGTGGTCGGCCGCGTTCCCGTACACGTGCGCGAGGCAATCAGATGACGACAAGCGGGAGTTGGACTCCGCGGGCCGCACCGCGTACAACTGCGACAACAGGGCCTCCTGCCGTAGCTCTTTGGATTCGCACCCACGAGCTGTTCAGGAGGCCCTGCCGTCATGCGCACACCCGCTGAAGATCACCCGACCGAGCCGCACCCGAACCGACGCTAACCCTCATCGGCACGACAACGGCTTGTGAGTACACCTTCTACATGTCGAGTCGCGTCGCGGACTGTCCGTATTTCATCCCGAAGCAGTACTGGGTGCCCTGGTGGTTCAGGCCGGTGAACTTGATCCCGTTGACACGGCGCTCGACCCGGGTCAGGCGGATCGCCACGTTGCCATACACGGTGGACAGTTCCACGAGGTTGTCCACCTCCAACTCCTCAGCAAGCACCACAACGTCCATGCCGTCATCTTGGCCCAATGGATGGACCACTGACCAGCATGTTTCTCGGCAACGGCCGACACCGGGCAGCAGCACCTCATGCGTGCACCGACAGAAGATCACCCGACCGGGTCGCACGAATCGAACCGACACTCACCATGACCGGAACGACAACGGCTTCTCACGTGATGCAGTCACCTGAGCGGCACGACACCGGCATGCCGGGCGTCCTCTGGCCTGGAAAGGAACACCCTTCGCTGCGGCCGCTCGACGTCCGTAACAACGACTGACATCTCGTCGCCGACCTGAAATACCTCCGGCAGACCGGCTGCGGGCCTGCCGTGGACCTCTTTGAAGGGCACCAGGCCCACGACTCCGTTTCCGACGTCAACGAAGGCGCCGAAGGGGAGCACCTTGACGACCGTCCCGCGAAGCGTCTGCCCCGCCACCGTGCCGTCGGCGAACGCCTGGAAAGGGTCGGGCAACAGTGCACGCAACGACAGCCTGGCTTCCGCATTGTGAGTGTCGAATTGGAGGAACTCGCATGAGACGCGCTGTCCGATCTCCACGACGTCGGTCGGAGCTTCGATGTGGCGCCAGGACAGTTCGGGGATCGTGATAAACCCGACGCCGGGGAACATGGGATGGTCCGGTCCGTTGTCCAAGGCCACGAACACCCCGAACCGCTCGATCGCCGCGACGGTGCCAGAAAGGATCTCGCCGCGGTGCAGTGACTCCAGGAACGCCCAGAGATCCGGGCTCTCAGACTGCCAATCCATGCCCGCCACCTTGGCACACGCCGTAGGTCGACGACACCCCCATGGGACGGCCACAGACCGTAACGGCCTCGCGATCGACTTCACGAAATCCGTGCCTGAACCTCTAAGTTGGCCCCGTCAGGCGGTCGGCGCGGTGAATCTGCCGAGGGCAGGAGTCGTTACCGACCGGGCATGGCCGGTTTTACCCTGGGCTACTCTCTGGTCGGTCGGCGGCGGTGGGCGGCGCCTTCTTGAGCTGCGGGGTCTTCCCGCTGACAGGAGACCAGATGAAGACTGTCAGCGATTTCGTCCCCCTGCTCGGGTCTCCCGTTCGGCAGGACGAAGGGCATCTGATCAAGGAGATCGCCTCGGCCTGGTCGGTCACCCTGCCCGAGGACTTCTCCGCGATCGCCGGCGCATACGGCGACGCGGTCATCTCGGACTACATCTACCTCTGCGGGGCCCGGACGCTCCGCAGGTACGCCGACGGCATGGGCCGGCAGCTGGAGGCGTCCCGAACGGTTCCCCACGTGGTCCTTCCGACCCCGGGCGGTGCTCTGGTCTGGGGAAACACGATCGAAGGCGACCAACTGTTCCTTGTTCCCCGCGAGGGCGGGACCTGGACGGTCTCGGCGTTTCGCCGCGGCTGGGCGGACTGGCACGACACTGACCTCGGCTTCAGCGACTGGTTCCACCTCGCGCTGACCGGCAGGACGGCCACCGATTGGCTGCCGGAGTGGGAGCCGCTTCCACACCCCCTCGAACTCAACAACGGGTGACAGAGCGCCGGGTCCTGGCCGCAGCTGACCAGCCGGTGATCGGGGTGGGGCCGCGTTGTGCCCCGGCGTGCGCCCGGTGCTGACTGGGCATCGGAGAAATGCGAGTGGCCCCCGGGCAGGCAATGAGTTGAAGTCCCGGGAGCCGGGCCGATCTTCTCACCCCCGGGCCCGCGTCCTCCCCCCCCCGGGGGGGGGGGGGGGGGGCCGCCGCCCCGGGACCCCGGGACAGCGCCGGGGA
>NZ_JBHJUK010000100.1:0-28614 GCF_042266225.1 Kitasatospora sp. NPDC056181 | reverse complement strand
GGGCGGGGGGGGGGGGGGGGGGGGGGGGGCGCCGCCGCCCCTGGACCCGGGTCACGCGCCGGAGACCGGGGGAGGGTGAGCGGGTGTCAGTGGCCGGCCGTCGGGGCCGTTTCTCACGAACAGGTGCGAGTTACCGACTATCACGACCTTGACCATGCGCACGGGCTCGTGACGGCCCGAACCCGGACCGCGGCCAGGACGAGACGGGAGCAGCCGCGGGCAACAAGACGGACGGGAGCCGCCCGGACGGCGGCGGGCGACCGGAAGCTGCCGAGACCGGCCGATCAGCAGATGCAACACGGCAGGTGCAACACGCCCAGCCGGGCCCCTCCCAGCCACATAACCCCTGGTCAGACCCACAGCACGGCACCGTGTTGCACCCCCACACCCGCCGCCAGACCACCGAACACCAGGCCGCCGAGCCCCACCACCAGACAAGGCCGGCGGACCGGCGCGGTCCGGTGCAACGCGCCCTCGTACTACACCACGGTGTAGCGCTCAGCCGTGGATCTCCCAGGCCCTCTGCGGGAACCAGTGAGGGAGGTCGTCGAGGGCCTCGGCGGGGAAGAACACCGGCCGGGTGAGCAGACGGTCGTGCGCCCGCTGGACGTTGACCACCACGCCCAGGAGGTCCGATCCGGGCACGCCCAGGCTCATGTACGACACCTCGGCGTCGCGTTCCTCCATCCACTGCCCCACCACGGAGGGAATCCGGCCCACGAGCGCGGTGCCCTCCACGGTGACCTGCGGCCCGCACCGGGCGTCGACCGCGACACCGGACAACCGCTCGTCCCGGTAGTACAGGTGCAGGCCGAACTCCCGGTACCTGCCCTCACAGACCTTCCAGGTGTCGTCTCCCGGCCCGCTGGTCCACGTCCGGTGCTCGGTGTCCCCGGTGAGAGCACACAGGGTGGCCGTCACCTCGTCAGCACTCATCCCGAAACGCAACGGCCCCACAGCCACGAACGACTCCAACACCCACTGCACACGATCCTCGTCCGGCCGAACACGCCACCACTCCTCAAACATGATCAACACCCTGCCCGACACCACCGACACCCGGACACAAGCAGGACACCAGCCAGGCCTGAACCCCGGCCAGCAGGCGAGCCCGGAACGGCGGCGCGGCAGACGAGCAGGCGGGACACAGCGGACGAGCCGGGACGGCCGCGGACGTGCTGCTCGGCGCCACCCACACCGGCACGGCGCTGACTCACTGCCCAGGAGCAACTGCATCGGGAGCGGGGTGCGACTGGAGGCCCGCTGAGCGGCTCGAACGCGGGGACGACAACAGGACGATCGCCGCCGAGACTCGGGGAATCGTGCGATCGGAGGAACGCTGGTGGCAGGGTGCATGCCTCGAGCGCGGCTCGCCCGCCCAGGGCGACGGCGAGGTCGGTGTTCGGTTTGGTGGGGGCCGGGCTTGGCTCTGGTCGCCGTGCCCGCCGGTGGGTGGCTGCCGCCTGGGCCGCGCCCGTCCGGGCTGCGCCTTGTTGCCGTGCTCGCCGTTTGGGGGCGGGGCTGCTGGGCCCCGCCTGCCTGCTTGCCGGGCCGCCGTCCCGCTCCAGGTGGTGCTGCGCTGCCGTCCCGGGTTGCCGGGCGCCGCCGTGGTCGTCCCGCTGTGCTTCCGGCGGCCTGGCTGGGCCGCCGTCCGGGCCGGAGGGCTGGGTGGCCGTCAGGCCGTCCTGCTGTCGTGTGGGGTGCTGTCGCGGGCTGTGACGAGGGCGGATACCCCTCCCCGTGTGTGCGGTCCGGGCGCGACAGGTGGGTGCGACAGGGTGCCGGGGTGGGACCGCAGGCGCCATTTGGACGGTGGCCGCCGCCGGTGCCGCCGCCCGGGGCTGCTGGTGCTGGGCCTGTCTGGGGGTGTCGGGGCCGGCCTTCTCCTGGTGGTGGTCGGGTGGTCGGGTGGTCGGGTGGTCTGGCGGGGGAGGGCGGGGTGCAACACGGTGCCGTGTTGCGGGTCTGTCCAGGCGTTATGTGGCTGGGAGGGGCTCGGCTGGGCCTGTTGCACCTGCTGCTCGGTGCGCCGGCCTCGTGCTCGCTGCCCGCTGTTCCGCTGCTGCGCCCCTGGCCGGCGTCCTGGTCGGCCGCTGGGCCGTCCCGCTGTGCTCGGCCTGGGCCCTGTCCGGCCGCTCGCGGCGCCGGGCATTCCTTCCCAGCCCGCTGCCAGGACGGCTGAGGGCGGGCCCTAGGGTGATCCCATGGACGTGGGGGCGGTACTGATCGCGATGACCGGTGTGGCGGGCACGTTGGGCGCAGCGCTGCTGACCCAGCGCGGCGCGGACCGGGTCAAGAAGCGTGAGCTGGAGATGAGCCACGCCATCCAGGAACGCCGCGAGAACCGCGAACTACGGCGGCGGTGCTACACCGAACTCCATCGGGATGCCCGACAGTTCGCCACGGCTCTGAGCCGTCACCTGTACGTCATGCGGGACCGCGCGCCCGGGGATGAGGACGTCCGGGCGCTGCAAGGGGCGAAGGACGCCCACCGGGACCGCTGGTCCGAGACCCTGATGATCGCCCCCGACACCGTGATCGGCCGGGCTGGCAAACTGAACGACGCACTGACCCGGGTGTACGGGCAGATCAAGCGCATCGAACAGGGGAACCCCAGGCCCGGCGAGACGCTGCGATCGGCCGCCGAGGCGCAACAGGCGCTCTGGCCCCTGATCCGGGCCACCCGGGAGGCGATGCGCGCCGACCTGGGCGTCACGGGCGCCGCGCCCCGGCCCGAGTCGACCTCGGCCGACGACCCGGCCATGATCGGCGACTTCGAGGAGACGGGCGGCGAAACCTCCTAGCCAGTGCCCGCACTGGCCATCCCGGGCCCCGGCTCGGGCCTGTCCTGCCTGCTGTCCCGGCCCGGTGTGCGGTTTGGTTTCGTGGTTCTGTTGATTGTTCTGGGGCCGCCTCTCTTGGATTTATTGGCTGGTCTGGAGCGGCGGTTGCCGTGTCGGTGTCGAGGGCCGTAGGCCCCTTTCTGGCGAGGGGACGCCGGGCAGGCGGGACGCTGCGGCCTGGGCGAGGCCTGGTGGCCTTCGTATGTGCCGCCACCGTGCCGGATGGTGCAACTGGCAGCACACCTGACTCTGGATCAGGCGATCGGGGTTCGAATCCTCGTCCGGCAGCGCAGCATACGGAGAGTTGGCCGAATGGTCAGGCAGCGGCTTGGCTCAGGCCGTCGCCGGGGTCACACCCGCGCGCGTTCGAACTCGCGCACTCTCCGCGCAACACACATCAGTGTCATGGAGGAGCCAGCCGACAGGCGGCGCCGGCCTCGGTCTTGAAAACCGTTGGGGTGCGCGAGCACCCGTGTGGGTTCGACCCCCACCTCCTCCGCCAAGGGCGAGCTGGGCACAGGAGAGCCCAAGGGTCTGTAACACCCCCGCTTCGGCTGTGGCGGTTCGAATCCGCCCTCGCCCACCACCACCGGCCCCAGCACCCCGGCATACGGATCCGGTGCGCCGCTCACCCACGCGGCCGCCGCTTCCCCCGCGTCGGCGGCCAGGGCGCATTGCGGCTGTGCTCCGGCGCGGCAGGTCGGGTGAACTCCGCCAGGAGCGCCTGGCAGGCCTCCCGCGGTGGCGGCCGCCTCGACCGTCGTCCCCGTCTCGCCGCCGCAGCGCAGCGGCGGGCGACGAGGGCGCGCCACGGGGTGCGGGGCGGCTGGTGGGGGTTCTGCCGGGTTTCAGCCCCGACCGCCGCTCACCGT
This sequence comes from Kitasatospora sp. NPDC056181, assembly GCF_042266225.1. Classification (NCBI taxonomy): domain Bacteria; kingdom Bacillati; phylum Actinomycetota; class Actinomycetes; order Kitasatosporales; family Streptomycetaceae; genus Kitasatospora; species Kitasatospora sp. NPDC056181. Next base: position 24,899 of record NZ_JBHJUK010000100.1, on the reverse strand, counting down.
CTCACGAGGCCACCATCCTGCTCGCTGGTCTGCAGGACCCGGAGCACAAGCCACTCGAGACCACCATCATCAACCGCGCTGCCGGCCTCGGGCATCGACACCCCCGACCGCTGCTGACACCGCCCCGGTCTTGAGAGCGGTCAGTCCCACCACAGCATCCAGCTGTCGGCGCCGACGAGGCACTCCGCGTAGGCGGTCAGGGTGCCGGTTCCCTGCAGGATGTTGTCGGGACAGAGCGCCAGGTGCTCGGCGGCGACCAGACGGGCCTGACCGATGCCGGCGGGCGGGGCCGCGATGCTGAGGTGGAGGGTGTCGAAGCCGGCCGCGACGACTCGGGCCCCGAAGCGCTGCTCCCAGCTGCGGAGCACCGCGGCGATCTTGCCGGTGTCGTTCTCGTGGTTGACCGGGCCGCTCCATCCGCACGCGGACAGCGCATCGGCGCCGCTGCCAGCAGGAATCAGTCCGATCCGAAGAGCAGCACGGCCTTGTATCAGCCGGCCGGCGAACGCGCGGGCGTGCTCGTCCGGGTCCGCCACCAGGTCGGGGGAAGGGGCCGGCCCCGGCCAGGTAGAGCCGAACGGGGCCGTGATGGCCCGCCGTTCCTCGGCCTCTTCCGGATCGTCCGTCTGGCACACCGCCACGCCTTCCCACCACTCGCGCAGCAAAGTGGCCGCATCATGCCCGGCGGGGGACGACATCTGCCGCGGGTACAGCTCCTCGGACTGCCAGGGGCGGAAGTCAGGCTCGTCACGCAGGGGAGCGAGGAGCAGCGGCCACAGCCCCGAGCGCTGCCGCTCGCGGTGGAGCCGCTCCCAGAGCCCGGCGGGGGCCGGTCCGCTGCTCATCCACATGACTGGTGTGCGGTCGTCGCCTTCATCGGAACCGAGGAGACGGCCGGCCGGGAGAGGGGCCGCCAGGGCAAGATGGTCGGCGGCCTGGGCCGGGAACAGCTGGCGAAGTTCAGCGGGCAGTGGCTGAGGTGCGGTCATGCGCACACGCTATGGGTGCACGCTGACACCAAGGCGCTCAAACCGATGTCCAGCCGGACACCTCGTGCATCAGAGCCAGGGCGTGAGCCCGCTGTGCCCGCTCCAGCCACAGCAGCGCCGGGTAGTGCTGCGCCCTGTCCACCCGGCCGTCGCCGCGCCCACACGGGCGATCCCCGTTCCTGGCCGAAGTCCTAGGTGGTGGTGGCCGCCCGCCAGCCGGCCTGGCCGACGACGTGAGAGCCGACTGGGCGGACGAGGTGATCGCCGCGAGGCCCGCGTCCCTCGCGGAGGTCACCGCCGGCCTGTGCTGACCCCGACCCTCACCTGGGCACCAGGAGGGGTTCAGGTCTGACCACGCCTCACCGTCACGCTGATCCATGGCGAGCCGACTGGTCACGTCCTGCCCCACTCCGGCCAGGGCCGGCCCGGAGGGCTCGTTCCCCGCCGCCGGGCCGTTGGTGTACGAGGACGCCAGGAGCACCGGCGCACCGTCCCGGGTCGCCAGTCGCCGGGTGACGGTCACCGGCGGCCCGGCGACTCCCCGGCCCGGCATGCACTCGTCGCCGCTGCGCCGGGATCTGGGGCTGGTGGAGTACGCGGTGGACGAAGGGCAGGATCCGCCGCGCATCTATGTCTCCCGGGTCCTGCGGGTGGACTGATCGGTGACGGTCCGGACGGCAGGGGTTTCCACCCTGCAGGGCTGTTGTTCCTGGTGGCGTCCGGCGAAGGCCGGCCGTCCAACCCACGCCCGCAGCCTGGTCGCCACCCAACTCGGCCGGTCTTGGTGGGCTGTCTGGCGTTCAAGAGCCTGCGGGAGCTGAGCCGTTGGTGCTCAGCAAGGTGAGGCCGAGATGGGTCAGCGTATGAAGGGCTGTCCTCCGTTCCCGGGTCAAAGCGGTCAGTCCGGCTTTGCGTAGGGTGGTGGCGTGCTCGCTGGCGCTGGCTGGCGATATGCCGGCCCGCTGCGCCAGCTGGGTCGTCGTGCATGCGGGGTGGTCGGCTATGACGCACAGCACGATCGCTCTGCTGCGGCCGAGGAGTGCGGTCAGAGCCGGCGGCACCGGGGCATCGCCTCGGCGGGTGTCGGCTGGGGGAGCCCACAGGGCAGCCGCATCGACCGGGTTGTGCAGTGCCTGATAGGCCATGACGACCGTGTCGGCCTGAGGGCTGGCGAACAGCTGGGGAACCGGCCCGCAGAACACCGACGGAGCCAGAACGAACGAGCGCCCCGACACGTGGAAGTCGGCTTCCGGGTGGACCAAGGGCCGGTAGCCGGGGATCTCCAGCACCGGCGGGTTCCACACTGCCATCGGGCGCAGGCTGCCCAGCAGTGCCCCCACCCCGCCCTGTGCCATGAGCCGACCACGCCGCGCCACTTCCCCCTGAAGGTGCTGGTCGATACGTGGCCAGTAGGGGGCCACCGCGACGCGATGGCAGTGCTGTAGAGCGACGCCCAGCCGTTGCAGCGCCTGCGGGGCAGCGTCCGTCACCTCGGTCAGCCACGGTGACGGACGCCCAGACGCGCGCGGCTTGACAGAGAACTCCGTGCGCAGCCGCAGGGCCGGTGCACTGATCAGCCGCTCTATCCCCTCATCCACACAGCCCACCGCGCCCACCAGGGTGAACAGATCCACCAATCCCCCGCAGGTGGCTCCGCTGAGGAACCGCGCCGTTTCCCTCCCGTCAGCGCTGATCCGCGGACCGGTCCGCGCACGCCATCCACCGAACAGCACCGCACGGTCGCGCCATTGCACAGTCCGCAAGCCCAGCTGCGTCTCTGAGAGCGGCCCCAACACCATGACCCGTACCTGCGCCCGGTCCTCGGCAGTGAAGTGAATCCGTAGCACGACATCCTCCTCATCCGCGTCTGCGGATGAGCCTTCCGGCCGCACTCGTTTTGAGGGAGGCCGAATCGAGTCGAATCCTGCATCGGTCTGGGCGGACTCTTTCAGCTGTGCCAGAGGCACGAACGAACCAGTCGCGCCCGCCTGGTGGCGGTCGCGCGCTGCCCACCCACGCCCGACGAACGGAAGCGGCCCCGCGGGATGGACTGGTGGGCGGTCATGAAGTCGAGGCCGGCAGTCAGCCCTGGGCCCTGGCCGTTTGCATGGCGGTCAGCCGGCGGACGTAGGAAGCGGCGACGACGGCTGCCGGAACGACCAGTACGTGCAGGGCCAGTACGAGCCAGGCTCCGATCGTGAACTCGTATTGGTACTCGCCGTAGGAGTAGTCGCCGGTCCATGCCTTGATGTCGGTGGTCCGGTAGTCCTTTTCGAGGAATCCGGTCCACTGCCCGAGGAGAACCGGCCAGGTCACGATGGTGACCAGGCAGGTGGCCCACCAGGCCTGAACCAGGCGGACAGGGCCTCTGTCGCATTGCCCGGACGGGCTGGAGGCGTGCCAGACGTCGTTGGCGATCTGCTTGGGAACGAAGAGATTCGCGACGGGGATGAACCATCCAACCACCGCCATGAATGGGCGATACCGTAGCCGGCCCGGGGCGAACTGCTCGGCCACGGCCCTCACACGGGCGAACCATACGAGCCAAGCCGCCACCATCCCAACGCCGACGACGAGCTGGGCAGCCCACAAGGACCGGACGACTGCGCTCCCAGGGCCGGTCCAGGCGTCGATCCACTCCCCGAAGAGACCCTCCCTGCTCCAGTGATTCTGGCCAGTGGCAACGATGATCTGGTGGACGGCAGTGACGACGGAAATCAAGGCGCAGAGAGCGAGGAGCCAGTAGACAGCAGCGCGGCACCCGTCGGCCTGGCCTGTGCGGTCGCGGGCGCGGCGGCGTTCGTCGGCCAGCCTGGACGTCGGTTCCTGCGCCTGCCCGGCATGGTCACGCTGGGCTGGGAGACGTGCCTGGTCGAGGGCCGTGGGCGGGTGCGGCGTTTTGGCCGCAGGCGCGAGCAGACCGCTGCCACCGGCGTCGGCCGGAGTCATCCGGGTGTACGGGTCCTCCTGGTCGAGGAGCTGAACGGCCTCCTGGCCGAGCCGGGCCAGCACCTCCAGCGGCAGCCAGGGACCCAGGGAGCGGTACTGGGTGTCCTGCCGTTCCAGCAGCGCGGCCACAGTGGGCCGGTGCGCCGATTCCTTCGCGAGACATGCCCCGATCAGTTCCCGCAGCGGCTCGGGCACACCGGTGAGATCCGGCGGCTCATGCACCACCTTGTACATCAGGGCGTGCACCTGTCCTCCCGCCGCCTCGAACGGGAGCCGCCCGGAGCTGGCGAATGCGAGGACCGCGCCGAGCGAGAAGACGTCGCTCGCCGCGGTCAGACTCTCACCCCGGATCTGCTCGGGTGACATGAAGCCGGGCGAGCCGACCACCACCCCGGTACTGGTCAGGCCACCGGTGGCGGAGTCCAGAGCACGGGCGATGCCGAAGTCGATCACCTTCGGGCCGTCGATGGTCACCATGACGTTCGACGGCTTCAGGTCACGGTGGACCAGCCCGGCGGCGTGGATGTCACCCAGCGCCCGGCACAGCCCGGAGACCAGACCGCGCACCGAGTGCTCCGGCAGCGGCCCGTGCTGCTCCGCCACCACCTGCTGCAGGGTCGGCCCGGCGACGTAGGTCGTCGCGACCCAGGGCAGTGCCGCGTCCGGGTCGGCGGCCAGTACGGCGGCCGTCCACTCCCCGCCGACCTGCCGGGCCACGGCGGTCTCCTTGGCGAAGCGGCGCCTGAAGTCCGGGGACGCTGCCAGTTCGGCGCGGATGGTTTTCACCGCCACCATCCGACCCCGCGGGGACCGAGCCAGGTAGACCACCCCCATGCCGCCCTCTCCCAGCCGACCAAGAAGCCGGTAGTCAGCAACCCACTCAGGATCCTTCTCCAGCAAAGGCTGCACGGTCGGTAGCTCCCCCCTGGAACATCACTGCGGCGCATCAACAGTAGTGCCGCAGGGCGATACGCGAGCCGTCATCGACACACCGCCGTTGCGACACCAACCGGTGCTGCCAGATCTCACCAATCATTCCCCGCGCGCACGGACGACCAGCGCTCTCCAAACCAGCCGACAAGTGGTCTCGGTACTCACCTATGCAGCCAAACGTCTCGGTGAACGTTCACCACTGGTGGCCTGGACGCGGTGGGGCACATCCTTCCCGTTCGCCCCTCCCGGGGGTGGGTTCCGCGCGTTGCCTCGGGACCGGTTACTCCCGCTGCTCCCGCTGCCCGCAGCCGGTCCGGCTCGGTTCGGGCCCGCCAGGCCCGGCAGATCACCGACGCCGCCCACCGCAGCCTCGCCGGCACTGCCGCCCAGCCCTCTGCACCGCCCTCGACCGCGCCGGGTTAGGCCACCTGGAGGCGGGGCCGTACGCGCGACCTGCGGCTGTGGCCCACCGTCTTCGGAGGGCCGGAGACAGTTTTTCTGGGCGATCAAGTCTGGAAGTGATGGCCGTTGAGCAGGGCGCTGCCGAGGGGGGTGAGCGTGTGCAGAACCGCGCTGCCGCGTCTGGTGGTGGTGATGAGGCCGGCTTTGCGGAGGACGGAGGCCTGCTCGCTCGCGGTGGGCAGTGACGCGCGGAGGCGCTCGGCGAGCTGCCCCGTGGTGCATGCGCCGTCGCCGATGGCATGGAGGGCGCGGGCCCGGGTGCGCCCCAGGAGCGCGGACAAGGCGCGGTCGACCCCGTGGCGGGACGTCGTCAGCAGTGCGGCGGCGTCGGACATGCCGCGCATTACCGGAAGGAAGAGCAGTACCGGTGCCTGATCGTCCACCGGATCGGTGTAGGTGATCGGCCGGGTCTGGCAGAAGGCGGACGGCACCAAGAGCAGGCCCCGGCCCTCCAGGTCGACGGTGCCGGTGAGAGTGCCCCTGCCGATCTCCAGTGTCGGCGGCTTCCAGCGGAACTCGGGTGGCAGTGCGGCGAGCATCGCCTCGGGTCCGTCCTGGGCGAGCCTGAGCGCGTGCGTGGTCTGTTCGGCCCGCAGACGGGGAAGGATCCGCTGCCAGTGGGGGGCCACGGCGACACGGTGGACGTCCTGGAGGAGCGCCAGCAGTTCCTCACGGTCCTTACGGTCGTGCGTGATGTCGCCCCACGCCACACCCGCCCAGGGGCCCGTGCAGCGTGAGTAACGGGCCCGCGCCTCGACGGCCCCATCGAGTTCGGCGCGCAGGCGCTCCGCCGGCGCGGCGCGCAGTGCCTCGATCCCCTCCTCGACGGACGATGCGGCGCCGGTGACGGTGAACAGGTCCAGGACGGTCTCCCGGAAGAGGGACGAGGCCGGATGGACACGGGCGGGAGACTGGGGGTGGACCTTGTGCCGCCAAGCGCCGAACAGTGCGTGGTTGTGCGGTTGCTGCAGGGTCGTCAGCGCGTGCAGCGTCTCGCCGAGCGGGCCCCAGGTCGCCGCTATCCGAGTCCTGGCGAGGTCCTGCGGGGTGAACGTGATGCGTAACACGTGAGGCTTCTCCCGGGTTCTGTTCGGACACCCACCTTTCCGCTGCCCATCGTCTCCGGTCGTGCACAGCTGCTTCAAGTGGGCCTCACCACAGGTGTTTCGGCGACGGCCGAAAGGACTGGGACCGCGCCCACCGGCACCGTCAGGATGGATCCCGAGGGTGACGGGCCGGGGGAGCTGCGAGACACAGGTGGTTTCCCGGGCCGGAAGGTCGCCCGAAATCGAGAACCCATCCATGGAGGCGTTCATGCGTAAACGTGCTGTCCTTACCGGCTTCACCCTGGGAGCTGCAGTGTTGTGCAGCAGCATCGCCACGCCCGCGGCTCAGGCGTCGCCGGCCGCTGGGACGCGGGTGAGTCAGTCGTCTCCGTCAGCTGCGGTCGCCGCCCCGTCCTCCTCTCAGCCGACCGCCACGTCTTACTACCTCACGACGTCCTCGGGCGGCTCCATCAGGAAGGACATGTACGGGAAGTCTGCCGAGGTCGTCTATAGCTTCCCGGGTGAGCACCTCGTCGTGTTCGGGTCAGACCGAAACAGCTACGGGAACCTGTGGTACGCGGTTGAGAGCTCTGGGGGCAAGATGGGGTGGATCTACTGCGGGAACGTGGCGGCCGGCTGCTGGTGACGGCTGGCTGCTGATCCTGCATCGGCCCTATACCGTCGACCGGGGGCACGCCGGAATGTCAGCGATCTGCCGGACGGTCTTTTCCCGTTCGTCGTAGAGCCGCTGGGCGAGCGTGCCCTGGTCAACGGCTGAGGCCGGGCCTCCCGGGCCTGGCTATGGCTGGGCAAAGCTCGACCCCTCCCACCCGCCCGAAAGCCCTACACGGCAAGGAGGCCGGCATCGGTGGATACTCACCGTAGCCGTAGCCGTAGCCGTAGCCGTAGCCGTAGCAATTCGGCGAGTTCTTCCAGCTGTGCTTCGATCCGATCGAGTCGGGGATCAGACTCTCTTACCTCGGCAGGATCCGGGTTCGTCACGAACCGGTAAGCCAAGGCAGCGGTGATCGTGCCAACCACTCCGATCCCGACCACCATCAATGTGCCACCGACGATTCGCCCTTCGGCGGTCACCGGGTATCGGTCGCCGTAGCCGACTGTGGACACGGTGGTCATGGCCCACCAGACGGCCACGGGGTATGAGTGGATGTTCGCTTCTGCGACTTTGCGTTCGGCTTCAAGCACAGCACCGGCTCCGACCAGGACCACAGTCAGAGCCACTACGGCGGTGGAGATCAGAAGTCTCTCCGCACGACCGCGCTGGGCGACGACGGCAACTCGGCTGAAGACGGCAAGGACACGGACCGATCGGATGGCTGGGACGACGACAGCAACCAGATCGAGTGGGTGCGTGCGAACAAACCTGAGCCGTCCGCCCTGCACAAGGTAAAGCCGTACGCCGTAGTCGACAGCGAACGCAAACCAGGCTGCATAGTCAAGCAGGTTGGTGAACGGCTGCTGGTGCCCCAACGCCGCAGCCAGCACGAAGTTGAACAGAGACAACAGCGCCAGCCCGGTAAGCCACGGCGTCGTGCGCTTGACCCAGCGGTCGTAACGGTCCATGCCAGCTCATATTGCCCCCGACTATCGCTCCCACTCAGCAGGCGCCACGATCGCACCGCTCCGGTGTGGGAGACCGAGCGGCTCAGGGAGACGAAGCCGGCCAGGCTGGCCCCGACGGTGCCAGCCGAGGAGAGCCTCAACCGGGCCATGGACAAGCTGCTCGCAGCCCTGCGCACCCTCCACGCGCGGGCAGGGAGCCCACCCGCCTACCAGATCGCCGTGGCCAGCCAGTGGCGCCTGACCCCGGACCAGGCCACCACGATGCTGGACGGCGGAGGAACGGAGGACTGGAAGGACCTGGCGAAGTTTCTGTTCGTCCTCGGCGGAGACCACGGGTACTTCCGCCCGCTGTGGCAGGCCGCCCGTGATTCCGTGGACCGCCTGCAGACGTGCGCACCCGCGGCGCAGGAGCCGCCGCTGCCGCCGGCCGGGGAGGACGTCTCCCGTCGGGTGCCCGGCCTTCTGGAGCGATACAGCGGTGTCCTCGGCAGTCGGCCGCACCTGTCACCGCGCCAGGAGCGTGTCCTGAAGGCCAAGCAGAAGGCGGTCCTGGCGAGCCTCGCAGAACGCTCCGACAGCCTCACCGGCCAGCCGCCCCACAAAGCGGGGCCGGCAACGCCCAGCGACCAGTAGCCCTGGTCCACGGCCAGGACCGGCGCAGGGACCCCACGCTCGCGTGGCTCCCGGCGCCGCCTGGCTCCCGGCGGCGTCCAGGCGTCGGGTACATGAGAAGTCCGGTGACACCGCCCGGTCGGGAGGAGGACGATGTCTCCCGTTGTCGGCCTGCGGAGAGGACGTCGCCCTGTGATCATTTTCGACACCAACGCGCTGAACAACATTCAGCTCGGGAGCCCGCGCGCGGACATCCTGCGTAAGTTCCGGGCCTCGGCGCAGCACAGGGTCGCGGTGCCGTGGATGGTCCTGGAGGAGCTGGTCGCCCACCGGGCGATGGCCTACATGGCCGCGCGGGAGGCTGCGAGGATCGCGCTCAACGGTCTCCGCAAGGCGGCGCCGTGGCAGGCCGCAGAGAGCTTCGACCCGCCAGCCCTGGAACTGGAGCAGTGCCAGAAGTACTGGCGCGAACAGTACGGTGCGCTCTTCGACGAGGTCGTCGAGACCGGCGGTGAGGCGGCCCGCCAGGCGCTCGTGCGGGAGGCACTCGCACTGCCTCCGGCCGAACGCTGGAAGGAGAAGTCCATCGGCGGCCGGGACGCGGCGATATGGTTCTCCGTCCTGGACTTCCTGCGGGCCAACCCCGAGGAGGAGGTGTGGTTCGTGACCGACGACGGCGACTTCGGAGACGGCCGCGCCTACCCGTACCCGATGGACCAGGACCTTGGCGACATGGCCGACCGCCTGCACAGGGTCACCGACTTCGACGAGGTCGTCTCCCGGTTCACCGAACTCGTGGACGAGAAGCAGGCACGCGCCGAGACGGAAGCCCTCCTGAAGTCAGCGCTCTTCCGCGAGACCGTGGTCCGAGCGGCTGCTGGTCTGCTGCGCTCCCCGTTCGGCTTTCCCGGGACGGGGAGCGGCAGCCGGGAAACCCGCTGGGGGAGCTTTCTCGTGCGCCCTCAGGCTGGCCTGTTGAGCTTCGAGAAGGTGGAGGGGCACAGGATCGGCGACGACGTTTGGTGCACGGCCGAGACCACCTGGGTCCTTCACGGGAGCGCGCTGGAGGCCGAGCAGGACGGCATGGACGTCGTCACGTGTCTTTGGACGGTGAAGCTGCTGTTCTCCACCGCCGCCGGTGGTCAGGAAGCGCCGACGATCCTGCGTACCGACGAGCCGACGGTTCCGGAGCCCGCCGACACGTCGGTCGAAGCCGTGATCGCGACGCTCAGGGAGGAGGTTTTTCGGATGGTGGGCGTGAACGGGCGGGCCTCGGGCCGAAGGCGGCTGACTGTAGGTGAGCTGGTCGGGTTGGCGGGTGCTTCGCAGCTCCACGACGTGGTCGCGCGCTCGGGACTGGCAGGCGCTTCGCAACTCCGCGAGGCCATCGAGTCGTTCGCCTCCACTCACATGACCGTCCCGAAGGGCGTGATCGCGAAGTCCAAGCCGTCAACTGTCGACTTCGCGAGCACGCTGCGCTGGCACCAGCCCTCCGGGCTTGAAGGCGCTCTTCTCCGGAGCATCGCTGCGGAGCTGTACACGATGCCGCTGTTCGAGCTCGACATGGCCACCGAGGTGGAAGAGACCCCGAACGGCAACGTTGACAACGACACCCGCACCGATTGACCGGGGCTGGCCCGCAACACCCGGTGTCGGCCGGGCTGAGCCCTCACCGTCAAATCTCCGGAAGTCAGCTACAGGGTCTGGAGCGTCTCCTCGGCGGTGGCGCCCTGCCCGAAGGCGTCAATTACGTACATCCCCCCTACGGCCCGGGCGCCGCAGCGTCGCAGTTCGGGGCGGTCGGGTCCGGACACAGCCCGGCCGCCCCGTGCCGTGTCCCATCGGGCCGGGGGCGTTGTCCGGATGGACGTGACGAGCCTCGACAGAGTAGCCCGCCACTACGAGCGAATCGAGTGTCCGGGATGTGGGCGCGGCCGCCGCCCCGCGGTGTCGGTGCGGCGGCCGGATCGGCGAGGGTCCGGCATGATCGGTGCCGGGTACGGGGGGCAGCGTGCGAGGGCGGCGGTGAGGGTCTCGTTGGGGCAGGGGCGCCGAGGTCGCGCAGGACGTTCTTCTCGGTGGTGTCCACGGTTTGGCCCCAGCGGGTCTTGCTCGTACCAGACACCGCCGGTCAGCGAACAGGCCGGGCCAATCTCTGGTGCCTCGATGGCCTCCCGGATGATCACCTCTTTCCCGGCGTTGCAGCCGTCCTTGTCCGCGTCGATCCAGTGCCGGAACGTCGTGCGCTCGCAGCCGGCCCTGTTCTCGTCGGCGACGGGCAGCGCCTCGATCGCGTCCCGCAGGGGGACGGTCACCACTTCACCGGCCGCGCGATGTGCCGCGGCCGGACCAGGGGCGGCGTGGGTGGGCGAGACGAGCAGGCCGAGACAGGCAGCGGCCGAGAGAACGGACACAAGCACGGGACGCGTACGCACGGGGTCTCCAGGAATAGGCAGGAGCAGGACCGAACGGCGCAACGACTCCCGGGCACAGCGGTCTCGGCGCCTGGCCGAAGTGCAGCACCGGGCAGGCATCATCCGGCCGGTGTGTCGGTGGCGGCTGGGATGCTGGCGGGCATGGACGACGAGGCGCTGATGCGGGGCCGGGTGCACGGGGCCGACCACGACGCGGACTTCGGCCCGCAGCCCGGCCACGAGTACCGAGAGCTCTGCGCCGGCCCGCTGGACGGTCTCCTGCTGGACGTCACCGGCTGGGACGACGAGCAACTCGCCGACGGCGCGGCGCTGGCTACGGAGATTGGCCGGTACGGCGCGGGCGGGCGTGCTCACTACGAGCCGCGCCCGGCTGACCCGCGCCGCTGGGACTGGGCAGGCGACAGCGCCTGAGCTTTGCGAGCGCGGCTGGACTGGAAGGTTGCCCTCAAGGGCCTCAGAACGCCTACAAGGTCCTCGCGCCCTTGGCTCACCTCGCCGCCTGCCAGGCCGACCCGCAGGCCGTGGAAGCGCTGCTGGCTGACATCCAGAAGGCGGCGGCCGGAGTCGTCCGCCGAGCCCGGCAGGCCGCCGAAAAAAGCCGGCTGATCAACCCTTGAGAGGGCGCTGCTGTCAATAGTGGCAGCAGCACCCTTCCGGTCAGTCGGATGCGATCTCCACCTCGATCTCCTTGAGTTTCCCGCTGGTGCTCAACTGGGCCGAGACGTTTGCGTCCTCGACCGCGCCGGCCTTCCGCGCGCTGATGACGAACTTCTCCAGTTCGGCGAACGTCATGTTCTTCTCGGCCCCGGTGTACTTCACGACTCCACTCATGCGGTCATCGTGACAACCGCTGGATGTCGGGGAGAGCAGATTCGCAGAACTGTCCGACTTTGCTCTCCAAGGACGATGGGATGATCGTGGACATCGCTGCCGACCAGTTCCCAGACTCCCCTGGCGGCGCGCTCCCGACAACAGTGCTCCGGCCAAGGTCCGGTGTTCCGGCCTCGGGCACTGAAGCGGCGGCGCGTGCCGCCTGGCTGCGCCAGCGCGCTATTGACGGGCCGTCACCTGCGGGTGGAACGTCGTGCAGAACCGCGCAACCGACTTGGTACGGGAGGGCATCATGACGCTACGGTTCGCCGGGGTGGACCCCAACACCGGCAAGGACGAGAGCCCGATGGTGTGGGTGGACGACGTCAAGAAGGAGCTCGTCTTCCAGGGCCTCAAGCCCGGGGGGAGCTCCTGACGGAGATCGGCACGACCGAGTGGGTGCCCGGCCACTCCGTCGGCACCCCCGACCACGAGAACGTGACCCGCATCCCGCTGCGCATGGTGCAGATCATCAGGAAGGCGCTCGACGATGCAGAACGTGACGGCCTTCTCTGAGCTGCTGGCCGGCGCCCGGCACTGCGCGGTGCACCTGGAGATGCGCGACTCCTACGGCATCGCCGGCGAAGCCGCCGAGTTCGAGCAGTTCCAGCGGACCGGCGTGCACCCAGACCTCGATCCCGAGGGCGAGGGCTGGTCCGGCTGGGTGTCGATGATCCGGGCCGCCGTCGCCCGCGGTGTCGTGGTGCGCCGAGCCCGGATCGTCTCCGAGCCGGTCACCGAGTACATCCGCTACGAGCACGCCGGGACCGTGGTCAACCTGGCGGCCGGCGAGCAGGTGCGCTGGCTGCCGCGCCGCCGGGCCTCCGACCTGGCGCTGCCGGGGAACGACTTCTGGCTGTTCGACCAGACGATCGTGCGTTTCAACCACTTCACCGGCGACGGGGCCTCCGCAGGGCCGCAGATGTGCGAGGACCCCGCCGTGGCGAAGCTCTGCGCGGACGCGTTCGAGGCGGTCTGGGAGCGTGCCGTCCCGCACGAGCAGTACACCGTCTGACGCCGGACCGGACGACCAGCTCCATGCCTGCCTCCCCGTCCTCCAGCGCTCAGGAAGCCCGACTGGCCGTCGCCGCGCGGCTGCGCGAGATCATGCAGGATGCGGGCCTGCAAGGGCAGGAGCTGGCCGCCCGGTGCGGCTGGAACGGCGCCAAGACCTCCCGCATCATCAACGCCAAGACCGCGCCCTCGGACGCCGACATCCGCGCCTGGTGCCAGGCTTGCGGTGCCGACGACCAGGCCGAGGACCTGATCGCCGCCAACCGGGCCGTGGACTCCATGTACGTCGAGTGGCGCCGCCTCACCCGCACCGGCCTGCGCCGGCTCCAGGAGTCCGCGGTGCCGCTCTACGAGCGCACCCGGCACTTCCGCTCCTACTCCTCCCGCGTCGTGCCCGGCGTCCTGCAGACCGAGGCGTACGCCACCGCCCTGCTCGCCACGGTCGCCGACTTCCGCCGCACACCCAACGACGTCGCCGACGCCGTCAAGGCACGCCTGGCCCGCTCCCGCGTCGTGCGCACCGGCCGCCACCGCTTCGCGATCCTGGTGGAGGAGTCCGTCCTCTACTACCGCCTCGGGACCGTCGAGACGATGGCCGAGCAGTTGGAGCACCTGCTGGAGGCCATGGCGCTGCCGGCCGTCTCGCTCGGCGTCATCCCGTTCACGGCGCAGCGCAGCATGTGGCCGGTGGAGACGTTCAACATCTTCGACGACGCCGAGGCCGGCGTGGAACTGCTGTCCGTCCAGGTGACCGTCACCACGCCCAGCGAGCTCTCCCTCTACGTCCAGGCGTTCGACAGGCTCAAGAACTTCGCGGTCTACGGCGCGCAGGCGCGCGCCCTGATCTGCCGGGCCGCCGACTCCCTGGACTGAAATTGTGCAAACGCGTGCAAACGCATGGAGGGCCCACATGGTCACTCCCTACCGTCGATCCGTCGCCCGCCGTGACGGACCGGACACCCGGCCCCGGCGGACGCGCTGGGGCCGCTGCGCCCGCCTGCCCCCGTCGGGTGGGCGCAGCCGTCACCGCCGACGAGAGAGCGGAGTACCGTCGTGGCCGCGCACCCCATAACCCGCCCACCGGTTCCGGCTGCGGCCGAACCCGGTCGGCGGCGGATGCGAGGCGCCCGGTGACCACGACCGTCGAGACCCCGACACGGACCCCGGTCGCCGACGCCGTCAAGGTGCTGCCGCCCTACGAGCCGCAGTCCGCCGCCGCGGCCCGACGGCTGCTGCGACCCACGCTGCGCGGCTGGGAGCTGGAGGGTCTGGTCGAGGCCGGCGAGCTCATCGTCAGCGAGCTGGCGGGCAACGCGGCGAAGACCGGCTGCCGGCGCCGGATGACGGTCACCGTCGAGCGTGTCACCGACCGGTGCGTGCGGATCAGCATCCGCGACGGCTCCCGCACCCTCCCCTGCCTGATCGAGGCGGGCCTCGCGGCCGAGTCGGGCCGCGGCCTGGCCCTGGTCCACCACCTCACCGGCGGGCACTGGGGCGCGACGTTGGAGACGTTCGGCAAGACGGTCCACGCGGACCTGCGCACCCGCCCGACGTAGTCCCCACCACTGCCCCAGTGCGCCGGGGCAGCCCTCTACTCCTCCCGGTCCCGGGAGGGCACCATCACAGCGACGACAAGGAGGTCGGCATGGACATCGACGGAGGCCACGGCGGCGGAGGCTCGGCTGGCGGTGGCGGCGAGGGAGACGGGCATCCGGGCACCCCGTGGACGCCGCCGTCCGACCCGCCGTCCCCTGACGGCACCACCCCGCCCGGGGACGGGGGACGCCGCAAGTGACGCTCGCACCTGAGCAGGAGGGCCGCCCCGCGCCGGGGCGGTCCTTCCCCGTCGCCGACGCGTGGGCGACGGCCTTCGACGCCGTCCCGCGCTCGCTGTTCCTGCCGGACCTGGTCTGGGCGCACGACATGGCCACCGGGAAGAGCCGTCCCGTCGACCGGACCGGCGACGAGGACGACTGGTTGGCGGTGGCGGCCGCGGACATCCCGATCGTCACGCAGTGGGACGACGGCGAGCACCGGGGCGCCGAGCCCGGCACGGTGCCCACCAGCTCCGCCTCGATGCCGTCGCTGGTCGCCTCCATGCTGGACGACCTTCAGGCCGAGCCGGGGATGCGGGTGCTGGAGCAGGGCACCGGCACCGGCTGGAACGCCGCGCTGCTCGCCCACCGGCTCGGTGACGCGAACGTGACCACGGTCGAGATCGACGCCGCCCTGTCCGCCCAGGCTCGTGCCGCACTCGAGCGGGCCGGCTACCGGCCGACCGTCGTCTGTGGGGACGGCGCGCTCGGCCACCCGCCCGGCGCCCCGTACGACCGGATCATCGCGACGTACGGGCTGCGGGAGATCCCGCGGGCGTGGATCGGGCAGACCCGGCCTGGCGGGCTGATCCTGGCGCCGTTCGGCACCCACTACTCCAACGCCGATGCCCTGGTCCGCCTCACCGCGACCGGCGACGGCACCGCGTCCGGGCCGTTCCTCCAGCCGGTGGAGTTCATGAAGATGCGCTCCCAGCGCCTGCGGTGGCCGCAGAACCCGGCCGACGGTGGCACCGTCGCCGAGAGCACCACCACCTCGACTTTGCCGCCGCACGGCAAGTTCGACCCGTTCCCGCTCGCCGCAGGCCTGCGCCTGCGCGACGTCGTCCACGCGATCCAGCCGCACCAGGACGGCGCCCGCACCCTGTGGCTCTACTCCCTGACCACCCCGGCCTGGTCGGCGACGACCTTCCCGGACGGCGAGGACGAGCACCTGGTCCGCCAGTACGGCGGCCGGCGCCTGTGGGAGGAATTCGAGCAGACCCTCGCCTGGTGGCACGAGGCGGGCGAGCCCGGCATCGAGCGTCTCGGACTGACCGTCACCCCGGATGGCTGGCACGCCTGGCTTGACGAACCCGCCCGGACGATCTGACCGGCGGCGCATCCGGGCCGGAGCGCGCCCGGGCCCCGCGGTCGTCCGCTGGGGCCGTTCTCGGATGGCATGTTCGCGGCCGAAAGTCTGCAGGTCAAAGCCCTGGCCATCGGCTGATCGGTGGGTCTACCATTCCCGGCACGGCGGCCCCACCACAGCACCACCGGGCCGCCGGCCAGAGCAGCCGCGCCGCGGCTCGGCGCTGCTTGCCTCCCACCGGCCGGGCCCGTGGAACGTACCCCCCCCGCCGTTCCCGGGCCCGGCCGGGCTGCGTCTTCCCGCAAATCAGGGCGTCGGATCAGAGACGGTGTCCGGGGGCGGCCTGCTTGAGCTTCATCTCGGCCTCGTGCCGGTTCCCCACCGTGGCCCAGTGCGGGTGGGCGTACAGCTCGGCGCCGACCGCGGTGAACGCGGCCCGCTTCTCCTCGGTCGGGTCGGCGGCCCAGTCGGCCTCGGCGGTTTACCAGCGGTGCTTCGAGTTCGAGCAGGTCAGCGGGGAAATCGGTGTCGGTCACCGGCTCATCGCAGACATCGCACGGGGTTAGCGCGTCAAGTGGAGCGGGTCTGATCATCTTCCTGTGGTGGTCGGTTGCCAGGTGAGGTCGAGGGCGCCGTCGACTGTCGCAGTGCAGGGCTGCGCGGAACCGCCGAGGTCCGCGTGGTCCAGGAGGGTCGGCGCCCCGGTCTCCAGCGCGTTGGCGATGTCGTGAAGCATCGAGGTCACCGAAGCCCACTGGGGAACGTCCAGGGCCCACGTCTCGTGGTCCCAGAGGAGCACTGCACCGTGAGTGTCACCGGGCCGGAGGTCGACGATCAGCCCGTCACCGCCAGGGTTCAACGCTATCGGCATGAAGGCGCGCAGGTAGCGGGCCTCGGGCCGCCCGTTCTCGTCGAACGACTCACCCTCCTGCTCCGCGACCAGCAACCAGATCTCGTGGGTCTCCAGCGCCTCCTCCAGCGAGACCGGAGCGAATTCGCCCGGTATCCAGTGGCTCGCGGTGGTGTCGGGCAGCAGCCACCATGCCCGCAGGTCGGTTGGCAACGGCAGGCCTAGGTCCGCCTCGAACGCGTCCAGACGCGCGCCATCGGTCATCGGCCTGGCTGAGTCTGGCCGAACGTGGGCAGCGAGCCATGTGCCGATGCGGCCCCATGCGGTCGGGACATCGTGATCAGGTGCTGTCATGACGGGCAGTCTGCCCCATCCGGTAGTGGAGGGGCTGGCCGTCGGGACCGTCGACGACGTGGGCCGGAAGCAACTGGTCAGGCTGCGGCGAGGGTGAGGAGCAGCGTGGCGGCCGTCCGGATTGGGAAGCGTGGTGTGGTGGGCACGGGGGACGGCTCCTGCGTTCGCGGGTTGGGTGCAGGACACGTTCCCAGCCCGGCCGGGTGGGTGTGGCGAGGTCGCCGAAGCGTAATGTGCGCCGCTGTTCGCGAGGAGAAGGGCGTGCTCGCGGACGGCCCCGGCGCTGATCGTAGGCGGCGCGGTTGTTCGGGCTGTCCTGGGCCGCGCCGCGCCCGTGCTGGTCGTGCAGGGGCTCGATCGGCGGGAAGGCCGGCTCGGACCGGCTGGAGTGCCAGCGAGCTGCCGCCCATCATCGTCAGCGACCTGTTCGGCGTCTCCGCCAGCAACGCTCACACCTGGGCCGGCTTCGCACAGGACAGCTGGGCCGACTACCTCGCGGCCTGCCGGGAGGACGGATAAGCCCGAGATCGATCGGTGGGCCTCGCCCGGCCTGGCCGCTTCAGATTTCGATGCGCCGTTGCCACCACGGCAGGTGCTGTGGAGCGAACGGGTCGTTGACTGTTCTACGGAGGATGCGGTCGTCGACGGGGGCCAGCGCAGCTCGCAGTTCTCGTCGAGCCCGGGACCGCAGGTTCCAGGCCGCCACTTCGAGCAGCGTGCGGATATGCCCGGTCGGAACGTCCGAATACCCGTAGTGCCACTCTTCAGCACTACGGGGTCGGCCGGCCCGCAGAGCCCAGCGTCGGAACGCGAGTGCGACATCGCCCTTTGGCAAGCCTCGCTCGCGCTCGAATGTGGCGATCTGCCGGTTTGCTGACGCAGACAGCCTCGGTATGACGGTTCGCCTGTCGTGCCTTGTGTCCCGAAGCGGCAGTTGGGACCTGATCTCGCCCGGTGTCCGGCGAGGCATGTGGACTTCCTGAAGATGGCGGTGCTGGCAGGTCACCGAACGCTAGCCCAGCCATCAATGATCATCAAGGTCCCACCTGAAGGCAGAGGCTCGAAGGTGCGCTTGTTTCGACCCGAATAGTGCAGGGTCGGAACACTGCCTCTTCCCCAGTCACGCTCGTGGAGAAGCTCACCTCCTACCGCACCTGGTGCGAGCTCCCGGCGAAGGGCACGGCGAAGGCCGAGTTCGAGGCCTCGCTGCGCCGTCCCTGGGGCCGGACGCACGGCCTGCGGCTGTGGCCCACCGTCTACCCGCCGACCGGCCGCGAGGGCCTGCCGCCGGTCGCCCTGGTCCTGGAGGCCGGCCGCAAGCGCGACCACCCCGGCGACAAGCGGCTCACCCCGGAGCAGAAGGCGGAGCAGGCCAAGCGGACCACGAGCGGCCGCTGAACCGCATGGCCGAGGCCGAGGACGCCTCCGAGGACATCTGGGACGCCCCCGAGTACGGCGGCGACGCCGTCCACGCCCGTGACCACCACCGCGCCCTGCCGGTCGTGGCCACCACCCTGCCGCTGCTGCGCCGTTTCGGCGCCGACGCCCCGGTGTGGCACCGGTTCGGCCGTCACGGCTGCCACACCCTCACCGACGCGCTCGACAACCCGGATGGCGACGAGCTGCTGGCCGTCGAGCGGGCGGAGGCGGATCGGGCCCGCCGGGCGCGGGAGGCGGCGGAGAGGGAACGGCGCCGTCCGGCCTGCCGCCGCTGCTCGGCGCCGTTCTCGGACCAGCGGTGGGGGAGAAGGAACGGGGCTGGAACGACGACGGCCAGTGCGCCGGCTGCCGCCGGGCCGACGCCGACCGGAAGGCACTGGAGGCAGCCGAGCGCGAGCGAGCGCCGCCGAAGCCGCGGCCGCCGAGGCGGGGCGGGGCGGTTCCTGGTGGCGCCGCTCCTGATCTATCTGCTGGTGTGCGGAGGTAGGAGGAGTTCTGCGAGCAGGCCCCCGCCGGGGGCGGGGGAGAGTCGGGTGGTGCCGTTGTGGAGTTCGGCGACCCATTTGACGATGGCGAGGCCGGTGCCGGTGCCGCCGCTCGCGGCTCCGGTGACGCGGCGTTCGAAGACCCGATCGTGGTCCTTGGCCGGTACGCCGGGGCCGTGGTCCCGTACGGCGATGCGGCCGGCGGTGACGCTCACCTCGACCGGGGTCCCGCCGCCGTGCCGCAGCGCGTTTTCGACGAGGTTGCGGACGACCTGGGCGAGCAGTTCGGGGTCGCCGTTGACGATGGCGGCTTCGGTGGTGACGGTGACGCCGGTGCTGTCCGGTAGTTCCTCGATGGTCTGCTCGACCAGTTGGTCGAGCCGCAGTGGGGTGAGCTCGATCTCTTGGGTGCCGGCCTCGACGCGGGCCCGAGCCAGCAGTCCGGTGACGAGCCGGCCGAGGCGGTCGACGAGGCGGAGCGCTTCGTCGAGGGCCGCGGGCGCCCGGGTGGGGGATGCGCTGCCGTTTTCGACGACCAGGCGCAGGGTGGCCAGGGGGGTGCGCAGTTCGTGCGCGGCCTCGGCGAGGAACTGTTCCTGCTGGTCGAGTCCGCGTAGCGCGGGTCGCATGGCCCGTCCGGACAGGAGGTGCCCGATGGCGGCGGCGGCCAGCACCAGGGCCGCGCAGCCCAGGGCGAGTCGGCGCACGAGGCGGTCGTGGGCGGCCTGGCTCTGGGCGGGGTCGGCTCCGACGAGCACGGCGGCGCCGATCCGGTCGCCGTCCCAGACGGGGGCTGCGGCCCACTGGATCTCCCGGCCGCCGGCCTCCAGGGCGACGAAGACGGTTTCCTGGTCGTGCTCGATCTGCTTCCAGATCTCGTCCAGCCCGGCCTGGTCGGGAAGAGCGGCACGCGCGGTGGGCGCGAGACGGATCTGAGGCCGGCCGGGCGCCGGTGCTTGCAGGACGGCGAACCGCTCCGCGCTCAGGGCCAGGTCGTCCTCGCTCAGGGCGTCGACGTGCAGGACGCCGGCGTCGAAGTAGATCGTGCGGGCGAGGCCGTCGGCCCGCCGGCTGACGCCGTTGTCGAGATCGTTTGTGCGGGACCGGTCGTCGGTGCGCACGGCCAGGACCGCCAGGGCCAGCAGACACAGAGCGGTCGTCGCGGCGAAGAGCAGGGTCGTCGCCCACCGGGCCCGGCGCAGGCGTGCGACGGCGGGGCTGGGCGGCGTCACAGGTCGGTGGCGGGGTCGGCGAGCTGGTAGCCCACGCCGCGGACGGTCAGGATGAGCTCGGGTGGGCCCAGTTTGCGGCGCAGCTGGCCGATGAGGACGTCGACGACGTTGGAGAGCGGTTCGGTCTGTTCGTCCCAGCAGCGTTCGATGAGGTCGGTGCGGGTGACCACCTCGCCGGCGCGCAGCATCAGGACCTCCAGGACCGCGAACTCCTTGGCGGTGAGGGTGAGCAGGACGCCGTCGCGCCGCACCCTGCGGCGGGGCAGGTCGAGTTCCAGGCTGCCCACGCGCAGTTCCGGTAGCCGTGCGGGCTGGGCGCGGCGGCACAGGGTGCGCACACGGGCGTTGAGTTCGGCGAAGGCGAAGGGCTTGACGAGGTAGTCGTCGGCGCCGTGCTCGAACCCGGCCACGCGGTCGCTGACCGCGTCGAGGGCGGTGAGCAGCAGGACCGGCAGGGTTGAGCCGGCCTTGCGCTGGGCGGCCAGGAGCGTGAGCGCGTCCCCGTCGGGGACGGTGCGGTCGGCGACCAGGCAGTCGTAGGTGTTGACCGCGAGTTTGAAGTCGGCGTCGGCGAGGTCGGTGGCGAAGTCGACGGCGAAGCCTGCCTCGCGCAGGCCGCGGGTGATCACGGGGCCGAGTTCGGGGTCGTCCTCGAGGACAAGTACACGCATGGCGGGCGAGCCTACTGGGGTCGAAAAGCACACGAACGCCGGGGTGGTCGTGATTGGGGCGGTATGCCCGTCATCCGCCCGCCGGTGTCCGGTCCCAGGGTGCCGGCCGCATTTGCCGGCGGGCTGCGGCGGACGGGGATTCGCAGGCAACATCAGGGGCTGCGGCTTCCTCATGATCGCTTCATGGACCGACCGGCAGTCTGTGGGGCATGGCAAAGATTCGTATGCGCAAGCGCGTCATCGGCATGACGGCCGCCGGCCTGGCGGCCACCGTTGTCGCGGTCTACTGCGTCCAGTCCGCTCAGGGCGCGGACACCCTCGCGGCAAGCGGTCCGCGGGCGGTGGTGCGCGTCGACCAGGTCGGCTACACCCCGGGTGAGGCCAAGCAGGCCTACCTGATGACCTCGGTCTCCGCGTCCAAGGCGTCCTTCAGGGTCCTGGACGCCTCCGGGAAGGAGATCCTCAAGGGCAAGGTCGGCCCGTCCACCGGTGGCTGGAACAGCAAGTACAAGGCCGTCCACACCCTGGACCTGTCTTCTGTGACCGCGCCTGGCGACTACCGGGTCGAGGTGTCCGGGCCCGTCTCGGCGGTCTCCCCGACGTTTCGCATCGCTGCGGCCGGCGACCTCTTCGGCAAGCTCATCCAAGACAACGTCCGCTTCTTCCAGGCGCAGCGCGATGGCGCCGACGTCATCCCCAGCGAGCTGCGGCGCAAGCCCTCCCATCTGGCGGACCGCGAGGCCACGGTCTACGACACCCCGGCCTACGCGGAGGACGAGTCGGTGCTGACCGCGCCGTTGAAGCGTGTCGCTGGCCCGGTCGACGTCTTGGGCGGTTGGAACGACGCCGGCGACTTCCTCAAGTTCACCCACACCGCCTCCTACTCCACCGCGAGTCTCCTCCTCGCGCACCGCACGACCCCTGTCGGCGGCAAGGAGCTGGCCGCGGAGGCGCGCCACGGGCTGGACTGGCTCGACAAGATGTGGGACGACACGTCGCGCACCCTCTACGTACAGGTCGGGCTCGGCAAGGGCGACAGCGACGACGGCAGCGGCAAGATCCGCTCCGACCACGACGTGTGGCGCCTGCCGGAGGCCGACGACGCCCTCAACGTCAAGCCTGGCGACCCCGACTACCTGATCAAGCACCGGCCGGTCTTCCGCGCCGCGGCCCCCGGCAAGCCGATCAGCCCGAACCTCGCCGGACGCGTCGCCGCCACCTTCGCGCTGGCCGCCCAGCTGGACGCGGCTGAGGACCCCGACCGAGCCCACGAGGAACTCGAGAAGGCCGCACACATCTACGCCCTCGCGAACACCAACCCCGGCGAACAGCTGGTCACCGCCTTCCCCCACGGCTTCTACCCCGAGGCGTCCTGGCAGGACGACATGGAGTTCGGCGCCGCCGAACTCGCCCTCGCCGCGAAGGCCCTGGACGACAAGCGCGCGGCCGAGTGGACCAGGCAGGCCGGACATTGGGCCAAGCAGTACATCACCTCCGACAGCCTCGGCACTCTCGGGCTCGGCGACGTTAGCGCCCTCGCCCACGCCGATGTCGCCCACCTCCTCGACGACGGCACCACCCGCGCCGAAGTCACCCGCGAACAGCTTGCCGCCGACCTCAAGCGCCAGCTCGACGACGGCAGCGCCCGCGCCGCCCGCGACCCCTTCCGGGCCGGCGCCGTCTACACCGACTTCGACTCCGTACCCCACACCTTCGGCCTCGCCGCCACCGCCCACCTGTACCAGCAGGTCACCGGGGACTCCCACTACGCCGCGTTCGCCACCCAGCAGCGTAACTGGGCCCTGGGCGCCAACGCATGGGGCTCCTCCTTCGTCATCGGTGCCGGAACCACCTTCCCGCACTGC
The DNA here is from genome assembly GCF_042266225.1 of Kitasatospora sp. NPDC056181. Classification (NCBI taxonomy): domain Bacteria; kingdom Bacillati; phylum Actinomycetota; class Actinomycetes; order Kitasatosporales; family Streptomycetaceae; genus Kitasatospora; species Kitasatospora sp. NPDC056181. The sequence goes on along the minus strand of NZ_JBHJUK010000100.1, from coordinate 2,204 downwards.
CCCGAACACCAGGCCGCCAACCTCGCCGGCGACCTCAACGGGGACGGCGACATCCTCCTCGGCGGCGTCGTCAACGGCCCCAACGCGGCCGACAAGCTCAAGGACCTCAACCACTTCCCCACCATGCGCGCCTGCCCGACCAACCAGGGCAACCCCTTCGCCGCCTTCGACGGCCGCGGCGGCGGCTTCATGGACCACGTCGGCGCCTGGCAGACCGTCGAATCCGCCGACGACTTCACCGCCACCGCCCTGCTCGACTTCACCCTCGCCGCGGCATCCCAGGACACCAGCAGCAAGCCCAACTGACAGCGGAGCACCACAGCCTGCCTGTCCATGTGGCCGTAGGCGGGATTGGACGGCCGCCACAGCCATCTCGCTGACCTGCGGTGGGGAGCTTCGCCCCGGGGCGCCGGTGAGTTCCGTTTCGGGCCCGGTGAGTTTCGGGTGTCGTCGCAGGTCAGTGGCCGGTTAGAACGGACTGCGGTACGCCGTCCGGGTGGCGGCGGGGTTCAGCTCGGCGGCGGGGTGGGCAGAGCCTGCGACAGGACGACACCCATCACCAGGCGCCGCCGTCGCCACCGTCCGTCCGCGCCCACCGCGTCCGCGCCCGCCTTCCCAGTCGCGCCGGATGGCCGCCGGCCCCGGCCTGGCTGGGCAGCACCGCGTGCTGCCGGACCTGGTCGAGCGAGCACCTGACTCCGGGCGGGGTGGTCGTCCGCACCACCTGGCACGAGCCCGCCTGTCCGGCCTGGGCCCGGCGGTGACCACCAGCACGGTGGCCGGGCCGGTCCGGGTGCGGGTGTGGGCGGTTCTGGTCCACGACGGCCGGGTGTGCCTGATCCGCCGCCGGCGCCCGGTCGGAGACCAGTTCTCCCGAGGCGCTGCGCCGGGAGCCGCTCGAGGAACTCGGCCTCGACAGAGCCGGCGGGCCGCCCCGAGGATCCGGGTGGCCCGCCGGCATGATGACGCGGTTGAGGGCAGCGCCCTGGCGCTTGCACACTGGTCGTGAGCCGTCAGAGGAGCGTGTAGACGTTGGTGCCGACAGGAGCTGGAGCCTGCGGATCGCCATCCTCGCTCTGTCCTGTGGGCGGGTTCTTGGTGGGGTTCGGGGCGAACGGTGACGGCACGTCGTCCCTGGGCTGCCCGGTAGGCGAGTCCTTGAAGTGTCGGAGGGCGCGGTCCAGGCCCGCAACTTCCCTTGAGACGACAAGGTTTGGTGTTTTCAAGACCTCGGATACGCCGATGGGGGCACGGAAGAGGAGAAGGGCCAACTGCTGAGGGTCCTGGTCGCCATCGAGGGGGCCCTCATGCTCGAACTGTCCCTCGGGCGCGCTTCCGCTGACCACATCGACCGGGAGTAGGTCCAGCGCTCGGCCGCCCCCGCAGGGCCCCCTGTCGTTGGGACAGGTCTGGCGACACTCCGTGGCCTCCGGCGATGCTGCGGAAGGAGCGGGCTACCGGGGAGACCCGGGGCCGGGCACCCCGGAGACCGCCCGGTGTCGCGCGCGGTAGGAGCGCGGTGTGGTGCCGGTCAGCCGGGCGAAGTGCTGCCGAAGGCTGGCGGCCGAGGCGAATCCGGCCAGCGCCGCCACCCGTTCCACCGGTTCGTCGGTCTGCGTGAGCAGTTCGCGGGCCCGATCCAGCCGCAGGCGCAGCAGGTACTGCGGTGGGCTGACGCCGGCCTGGGCGCGGAAGCGGCGGTTGAGGCTGCTGACACTGATCCCGGCGTGCTCGGCGAGGTCCGCGGGGGTCAGCGGGAGGTGGAGACGGGCTTTCACTGGGCGTTTTACCCGTAAGTGAGTCAATTACTGCCGGTTTCCTGGGTGCCCAGGCTACCCACATTCGGTGATGCTTGGGGCTCAGGTGGCAGGAGTGCGGCCGTTGCACAGATGCCCGTTGGAACTGTGCACTTCCTCCTGTCTCATCCCTGGAAGTCAGGCCGGAGCGTGTTTGTCTCTTGAGAACCGCAGCCCCTGGGCAGCGCGGCGATCCCGCAGTATGCCGTCATCATGACGGACCGTCGACCATATCCGAGCGACCTGTCCGACGCCCGCTGGGCCCTGGTCGAGCCCACCCTCACCGCCTGGCGTCAGGCCCGTACCGCGAGGGCCCTGGCCTTCGGCCGGCCACCTGGGCACGAGCTTCGCGACCTGCTGGACGCGATCCTCTATGTCGACCGCACCGGGATCCCCTGGCGCTACCTC
>NZ_JBHJUK010000099.1:0-35387 GCF_042266225.1 Kitasatospora sp. NPDC056181 | reverse complement strand
GACGTGCAGTCCACCGGCCCGCCGCTGTCGTACGTCCGCGGACTCAGCGCCGCCCGGAGCGGCGGCCGCCCTCGGAGCCGGAGCCGCCGCCGGTCAGCCCGGCCCGGCGCAGCGCGTCCGCCATGGCACTGTTGGCCGGCGCGGCCTGGCCGCCCGCGGCGGAGCCACCGCCCTGCCCGCGGCGGTCCTGGCGCGGCGGGCGCCCCTGCCGCGCCCCCCGGTCGCCGCCGCGGTCGTTCCCGCGGTCGCCCCGGTCGTTCCCGCGCGGCCCGCCGCGGTCGCCGCCCCGCTCGCGCCCGACCTCGTCGTCCAGCCGCAGGGTCAGCCCGATCCGCTTGCGCGGCACGTCCACGGTCGTCACCCGGACGGTGACGATGTCGCCGGGCTTGACCACCTCGCGCGGGTCCTTGACGAAGGTCTTCGACAGCGCCGAGACGTGCACCAGCCCGTCCTGGTGGACGCCCACGTCCACGAAGGCGCCGAAGGCCGCGACGTTGGTGACCACACCCTCCAGCACCATGCCCACCTCCAGGTCGCCGATCTTGTCGACGCCCTCCTTGAAGGTCGCGGTGCGGAACGCCGGGCGCGGGTCGCGGCCCGGCTTGTCCAGCTCGCCGAGGATGTCGGTGACGGTCGGGATGCCGAAGGTGTCGTCGGCGAAGTCGCCGGGCCGCAGCGCCCGCAGCGCGGTGCCGTTGCCGATCAGCCCGCGCAGCTCCCCGCCGGTCGCGGCCAGGATCCGCCGCACCACCGGGTACGCCTCCGGGTGCACGCTGGACGCGTCCAGCGGGTCGTCGCCGTCCGGGATGCGCAGGAAGCCCGCGCACTGCTCGAAGGCCTTCGGGCCGAGCCGGGCGACGTCCTTGAGCGCCCTGCGGGTGCGGAACGGGCCGTTGGCGTCCCGGTGCGCGACGATGTTGTCGGCGAGCGTCCCGGTGATGCCGGAGACCCGGGTCAGCAGCGGCGCGGAGGCGGTGTTGACGTCCACCCCGACCGCGTTCACGCAGTCCTCGACCACGGCGTCCAGCGAGCGGGAGAGCTTCACCTCGCTCAGGTCGTGCTGGTACTGGCCGACCCCGATCGACTTGGGGTCGATCTTGACCAGCTCGGCCAGCGGGTCCTGGAGACGGCGGGCGATCGAGACCGCACCGCGGATCGACACGTCCAGCTCCGGCAGCTCCTGCGAGGCGAACGCGGAGGCCGAGTAGACCGAGGCGCCGGCCTCGCTGACCATCGCCTTGGTCAGCTTCAGCTCCGGGTGGCGCTTGATGAGGTCCTCGGCGAGCTTGTCGGTCTCCCGGGAGGCGGTGCCGTTGCCGATCGCCACCAGGTCGACGGCGTGCTTCTCCGCCAGCGCCGCCAGGGTGGCGATCGAGGCGTCCCACTTGTTGGCCGGCTGGTGCGGGTAGATCGTGTCGTGCGCGACGACCTTGCCGGTGGCGTCCACGATCGCGACCTTCACGCCCGTCCGGAAGCCCGGGTCCAGGCCCATCGTGGCGCGGGTGCCCGCCGGGGCGGCCAGCAGCAGGTCGCGCAGGTTGGCGGCGAAGACGCGCACCGCCTCGTCCTCGGCCTCCTGGCGCAGCCGGCCGCGCAGGTCGATGCCGAGCCGGACCAGGATCCGGGTCCGCCACGCCCAGCGCACGGTGTCGCCGAGCCACTTGTCGGCCGGGCGGCCGTGGTCGGCGACGCCGAAGCGCGCCGCGATCCGCTGCTCGTAGTCGCTCCCGCCCGGGAGGTCGCCGGCCTCCTCACCGTCGTACGGGGAGAGGTCGAGGTCCAGCACCTCCTCCTTCTCGCCGCGCAGCATCGCCAGGATCCGGTGCGAGGGAAGCCTGGTGTAGGGCTCGGCGAAGTCGAAGTAGTCGGCGAACTTGGCGCCTTCCTGCTCCTTGCCGTCCCGGACGGTGGCGACCAGCCGGCCCCGCGTCCACATCCGCTCGCGCAGCGAGCCCACCAGGTCCGCGTCCTCGCCGAACCGCTCGACCAGGATCGACCGGGCCCCCTCCAGCGCGGCGGCCGCGTCCGCCACCGACTCGTTCAGGTACGCCGCGGCGAGCGCGGCCGGATCCTGCTCCGGGTCGGCGAGGAGCGTGTCGGCCAGCGGCTCCAGGCCGGCCTCACGGGCGATCTGCGCCTTGGTGCGCCGCTTCGGCTTGTACGGCAGGTAGATGTCCTCCAGCCGCGCCTTCGAGTCGGCGGCCAGGATCTGCGCGCGCAGCGCGTCGTCCAGCTTGCCCTGCGACTCGATCGACTCCAGGACGGCGGTGCGGCGCTCCTCCAACTCGCGCAGGTAGCGCAGCCGCTCCTCCAGCGTGCGCAGCTGCGTGTCGTCGAGCGAGCCGGTGACCTCCTTGCGGTACCGGGCCACGAACGGCACGGTCGCCCCGCCGTCCAGCAGCTCGACCGCCGCCTTCACCTGCCCGTCGCGAACGCCCAGCTCCTCGGCGATCTTCCGCTCGATCGCCTGCTGGGCCTGCTTGGCCGCCTGTTCGACTGGCGTGGTCACTGAGCCGGTCACCTTCTCCAGAGTTGCTGTCCCCGTATGTCCCTGCATTCTGGCACTGCCCGGTGACGGCTCCCGGCCGCGCCCGTGCCCGCCGGGCGTGGCGCGGGCCGCCGTTCACTCGTCGACGGTCGGGGACGGGCGGCCGTCGTCGGCGATCCGGATCAGGTGGGTCCGTCCGAGGCCGGTCACCAGGCGCAGTTGGTCCGGCCCGACCCAGACGAGCTCCTTGATGCCGTGGCGGTCGATGTCCGCGACCTGCCAGCGGCGGACGCTGAGGCCCGAGCCGTCGTCGACGTAGACGTAGGAGTACGGGTCCGGTCCGAGCCCGGACGTCCCCTCCTTGACCACCAGACGGCGGTCGGGCCGGCCCGGTGCCGCCTCGGTGCGGGTCGTCCTGAGGTCGTCCGAGAAGGCGCCGACGAGGAGCCAGAGCGGCACGCTCCCCACGATCAGCGTGAGCACCACGGCACCGAGCGCGCTGCGGAACCAGCCGTGCGAACGCCCGAGGACCAGCGCCACGAAGAGCAGCACCAGTGCCGACGTCCCGAACAGGAGGGGCTCGTCGAGCCACTCGCGCAGGACCAGCAGCCCGCCCGAGCGTGCGTTCACCCGGCCCACCACGGCAGCACCGGCCAGCGTGGCCGATCCCCCGAGCGCCCCCCACATGACCCAACGGTCCCATCCGATCGTCATGTCACCACTCAATCATGTTCGAAATTCACCCAACTCGCCGCTCCACCTGGCGGTACAGTGCCGGGCATGTGCGCTGCCGCTCGGATGCACAACCACCCGCACGACGACGAACCGGACATCGACGCCGCCCTGGTCCGGCGGCTGCTCGCCGCCCAGTTCCCGCAGTGGAGGGGGCTGACGCTCGAACGGGTGCCCTCCGCCGGGACGGACAACGCCATGTTCCGCCTCGGGCCCGAACTCGCCGTCCGGCTGCCCCGGGTGAGCTGGGCCGCCGACAGCGTCGCCCGTGAACAGCAGTGGCTGCCGAGGCTGGCCCCGCACCTGCCGCAGCCGATCCCCGAACCGATCGCCCACGGCCGGCCGGCCTCCGGCTACCCCTGGGAGTGGTCGGTATTGCGCTGGCGCGGCGGCGCCAACCCGGTCGTCGGCTCGGTCACCGCACCCCTGCGACTGGCCCAGGACCTCGCCGCGTTCGTCAGCGCGCTGCGTGCGGCCGACCCGGCCGGCGCCCCGTCGTCCTCCCGCGGCGTCCCGCTCGCCACCCGGGACGCCGCCACCCGGGCCGCGATCGGCCGGCTGACCGGGACGATCGACACCACAGCGGCAACCGCCCTCTGGGACAAGGCCCTTCAGCTCCCCGAACCCACCGCCCGGCCTTCCTGGATGCACGGCGACCTCTCCCCCGGCAACGTCCTGCTGGCCGACCAACACCTCGTCTCCGTCATCGACTTCGGCCTGATGGGTGTCGGCGACCCGACCGCGGACCTCATCGTCGCCTGGAACCTCCTCCCCGCCACCGCCCGCCCCGTCTTCCGCTCCGCGCTCGCCGTCGACGACGCCACCTGGGAACGCGGCCGCGCCTGGGCGCTCTCCATCGCCCTGATCCAGCTCCCCTACTACCGCAGCACCAACCCCTCACTGGCCGCCAACTCCCGCCACGTCATCCGCGAGGTGCTGGCCGACCGCAGCGTCTGAGGATCGCCGTCGGGGAGCCGCCCCGGGGGCGGTTCCGCGGCCGGCCGGCCCACGTGCCCGCCTTCCCCGGAGTGGATACTGTGCCCATGGGCGGCCCCGACATCGACGAACGCCTCGTGCGATCCCTCCTGCACGAACAGCATCCCGACCTCGCGGACCGCGACCTCCACCCGGTACCCGGCGGCTGGGACAACCAACTGTGGCGCCTCGGAACCGATTTGGCCGTACGGATGCCGCGCACCGAACGAGCACCGGCACTGCTGCGCAAGGAACGGCGGTGGCTTCCCGCTCTGGCGCCGCGCCTGCCGCTCGCCGTCCCCGCCCCCGTACGGGCCGGTGAGCCGTCCGCGCGCTTCCCCCGGCCGTGGTCCGTCGTACGGTGGGTCCCCGGCGAACCGCTCGACCGGGCGCCGATCAGCCGCGGCCGTCATGCCGCGGAGATCCTGGCCGGCTTCCTCGGGGCGCTCCACCGGCCGGCCCCCACCGGGGCACCGGCCGGTTCGTACCGCGGCGTTCCCCTCCGGACGGTCGCGGACGAGTACGACCGGCGGCTCCGGAACATCGCCCCCGGCCGCGTCCCCGACGGGGCCCGGGACGTCTGGGACGAGGCCGTCGCGGCTCCCGACCGAACGGGCCCGCCGCTCTGGCTGCACGGCGACCTGCACCCCGGGAACGCCGTCGTCTCGCGCGGGACCCTGTCCGGCGTGATCGACTTCGGTGAACTCTGCGCCGGCGACCCCGCCACGGACATCGCCGCCGCATGGCTGCTCCTCCCGGCCGGCGCGGCCGCGCACTTCTTCGACGCCTATGCCGACGCCCGCGCCGGCGTCTCCGCCGAGGCCTCTGCGGGCGTCACTGTCGATGCTTCCGGCGTCTCCGCCGCTGGCGACGCGGCGGTGATCAGCCGGGCCAGGGGCTGGGCCGTCCTGCTCAGTCTCTCCCTCATCGGCATCGGCCAGGCATGGGAACGCGGCCTGGCCGGCGGGCAGCCGCACTGGGGACGGGCGGGACGGGAGGCGCTGGACCGCGTCCTGGCCGCCTGACCGGCGCCCGCCCCTCAGCCCAAGGCCGCGCGCGCCTCGTCCACCGACCGCAGGACGGCCTTCGCGTCGGCTCCTGCGGCGAGGGCGGCCGCCTCGTCCAGCAGCGCGAGCGCGTCACCGGGACGCCCCTCGGCGGCGGTGAGGTACGCGAGCCCGACCAGGTTGGCGGCGACGCCCGCGGCGAAGCCGAGGTCGCGCCGCAGCCGGGTGGACTCCTCCAACAGGGCGCGGGCGTCCGCCAGTTCGCCGGCCATGTGGGCGGCGATGCCGAGGTGACGCAGGGCGTAGGAGAGCGTGCGGTTCTCGCCCGCCGCGGTCGCGAGCTCGCGCGAGCGGTGGAGGGCGGGGAGGGCGGAGTCGTGGTCGCCCTGGACCACCTGGCGGTAGACGCCGGTCCAGAACTCCGCCTCGGCCTCGCCCGGTTGGTCACCGAGGGCGTGGTAGAGCCGGGCGGCCCGCTCGAAGAACACCAACTCGTCCGCGTCGGCGGTGCCTTCCTGGAGGTGGCGGGCGTGGAGAACACGGCCCCGGGCGAGCGAAAGGTCCGCCTCGACGGCGTCCAGCTCGCGTCCGGCGGCCGGAAGGGCCTCCGTCTCGCCGCCGAAGGTGGCACGGTCGCAGAGCAGTTGGGCCCGTTCGATTCGTTCGTCCATGGCCCTGAGCCTATGTCGCCGAGCACGGCGGCGGGTCGCAGCCCCGGGCGGTGCGCAGGGAGCGCACCGCCCGGGGGCGCCGACCGTCAGAACAGCGCGTCGGCGAGCCGGTCCACCTGGGCGGCGTCCGAGGCCCAGCAGTACAGCACCACCTCGTCGGCCCCGATCCCGCGGTATCCCTCCACCGCGGCCCGGATCGCCTCCGGCGTCGTGAGCAGGCTGTTGGCCATGCACTCGGCGCGTCCGGTGAAGGCGTAGTAGTCGTGGAGGTTGCGGCGGGCGCTCTCGACCGTGGCCTCCGGGCCGAGCGCCACCGACGCCTGGGCGACCAGCCGCGGCCGGCCGGGGCGCTCGTGCCGCTCCCAGGCCGCCTCGACCTGCCGGTACAGACCGTCCATGGTCTGCGGCGGCAGCGCCGCGCCGAGGAAGCCGTCCCCGAACCGGCCGACCCGCTCGATCGCCGCCGGCGCGAACCCGCCGAACAGCACCTCGGGGCCGCCCGGCGTCGCGGGAGCGGGCCCGATCGGGCCGACCCCCTCGCCGTACGGCGCACCGGACCAGGCCCGGCGCAACAGTTTCATCTGCTCGTCGAGCCTGCGGCCGCGACGGCGGAGGTCGATGCCGGCGGCCAGGCAGTCGTCCTCGCGTCCGCCGATGCCGATGCCGAGCGTGAACCGCCCGCCGGAGAGCCGGTCGAGGGTCGCGGTCTGCTTGGCCAGCAGGGCGGTGTTGTGGTGCGGTGCGATCAGCACCTCCGTCTGGACCCGGATGCGGGACGTCGCTCCGGCCAGCGTGGCGAGCGCGACCAGCGGCTCGGGGTTGTCGTACACCAGCCGGTCGAGCAGGCCGATCGTGCTGAACGGGCCCGCGTCGGCCTGCCGGGCCCAGGTCAGGAGCTGGGCGGGGTCGTCAACGGGAAGGCCAAGGCCGATCTTCATGGGGGGAAACCTCCGGAGGGCATGCCGAATCTGCGTGCCGCCCCTCCGTAGCACCGCGCGCTGTGCGCGGGCCTGCTCCCGTTCTGCGGCTTTCGTTCCAGAGAGCGTTCATCTCGTCAGAGTGGCACCACCGTACGCATGTTGACCGGCGTCAGGCAACCCGTTTTCCGGAGCGAGGAGCCGGGCGTGGCGCCTGCGCCGGTCCGACGACCACGCCGGAGGCCGACGAAGGATGCGCTCGATAGGGTGCGGGCATGACACGCCACATCGCCTTCGACGCCCTCTGCAACTTCCGTGACCTGGGCGGCTATTCGACAGCTGACGGTCTTTCGACGCGCTGGGGGCGGCTCTACCGGTCGGACTCGCTCGGGAAGCTCTCCTCCGCCGCCGACCTGGAGCGGTTCCGGGAACTCGGCATCGGGACCGTGATCGACCTGCGCTACCCGTGGGAGATCGCCCGCCGGGGGCGGATCGCCGAGCTGGACGGGGTGGCGTACCACAACCTCTCGATCGAGCACCGGCCGTACGACCAGGCCGAGATCGACCCGGGGCTCGACCCCTGGCGCTACCTGGCCGACCGGTTCGCCGAGGTGGCCGAGGACGGGGTGGTGGAGATCCGGGAGGTGCTGGAGTTGATCGCCACGGCCGACCGGCCGGTGGTGTTCCACTGCGCCTCGGGCAAGGACCGCACGGGGCTGATCGCCGCGCTGGTGCTGACCCTGCTCGGGGTCTCCGAGGACGACGTGGCCGCGGACTTCGCGCTCACCGAGCTGGCCACCCCGCGGCTGGTGGCCGACTGGCACGCTGCCAACCCCGGGCGCGAGCTGCGCTGGCCGGGCTTCGGGCGCGCACCGGAGACGGTGATCCGACTCGCGCTCGCCGACCTCACCCGGGCCCACGGCTCGGTGCGTGCCTACGCCACCGGCAAGCTCGGCATCGACGAGGGACTGATCGGCGAGCTGCGCGCGCGGCTGCTCGCGGAGTAGCCGGCCGGCGGGCCGGGACGGGCCCGGCCGGGGTGCGTCGGCCGGGGTGCGCCGGCCTCGGCAGGGGACGGAACGGTCCGCACGGCCCGACGCGTTGTCACGCCCCCGGCGAAGGTGCCGGCTCCGGGGAGAGCGGCAGCGTGGCGGCGACCCGGAAGCCCGAGCGGTACGGCGTGGCGGTCAGCTCCCCTCCGAACAGCGCGATCCGCTCGGCGAGCCCGATCAGCCCGTGGCCGGTCGACAGCTCCCGCCGAGCCTCGGGCCGGCGGCCGGCGCCGTCGTCCACCACCTCGACCTTCAGGACGTCGGACCAGGTGATCCGCACGGCCGCGCGGCTGCCGGGCCCCGCGTGCTTGGTGACGTTGGTGACGGCCTCCTGTACCAGCCGGTAGGCGGTCAGGTCGAGGCTGTCGTCGAGGCGCACCGGCGTGCCGCTCACCTCCAGGTCGATCACCACCCCCGCCCGCCGGACGTCCTCCAGCAGGGGCGCCAGGTCCGCCAGGCCGTGCCGGACGGCGTGGTCGAGGGGTGCGTCGGCGGTCCGCAGCAGCCGGAGCATCCGGCGCAGTTCGGCCATGGCGCTCCGGCCGAGGTTCTCGATGTGGGTGAGCGCCTCGGCGGTGCCGGCCGGATCGGCGGGCGCCGTGGCCCGGGCGGTCTCGGCCTGGAGGACGATGACGGCCACGGCGTTCGCGACGATGTCGTGCAGCTCGCGGGCGATCCGGGTGCGCTCGGCGGCGACGGCCTGGCGGGCCCGGGCGAGTTCGCGCCGGTCGTGCTCGGCGGCGGCCGCACTGGCCCGGCTCCAGCGGCCGACGCCCCAGGCGACGGCCGTCACCGGCAGGTAGAAGGCGAGGTCCACGATGAGCACCGGGGTCGCGTACCCGGGTGGCTGGCCGGACACGGTGTACCAGGTGTCCAGGGAGGCGGGGACGAACGCGAGGGCGAGGGTCGTCAGGGCCGCGGCCCGGCGACACTGGCGGGCCACCGTGTAGAGGGCGATGAGGAGTCCGAAGTACGGCGTGAACCCGAAGTGCGTGCTGATGGTCAGCGCGTCGCCGACGACCGCGACCGCCCAGACGACCGCGAACACCGCGACCGGCCACCGGCGCCGGAAGGTCAGTGCGACGACCTCCGGCAGGGCCAGGGCGATCTGCAGCAGGCGATCCGGCCAGGTCGTCCCCGGCACGACCGGCGTGCCGAAGTAGAACAGCTCCGGGATGACGACCGCCAGCGCCAGTGCGGCGTCCTGGAGGCGCGCGGACTGCACCCACCTGCGCTGACCGGCCCGCACCACGGTGTCCGCCTCCTCGTCAGGGGGTCCCGCCCGGACGCTTCTCGTCCGGGGCGATGCGGACGCAGCAGCTCGTCGAGGGGCAGCAGACCCCCTCGATGAAGATCGCGACATCGGCTGTGGCCGCGGCGAGCCACCAGGCCTCCGGCGGCGGCGCGAGGGCGTCCGGCGGGCGGGCGACCGGATAGCCGAGGTCGGCGTACGCGGCCCACAGGTCACCCCGGTGGCGCAGCACGCTCTCGGTGAGTCCGTCCCGGGTGATGTCCGGGGCGGCCTCGGTGTGCCGCGACGGCCGGACCAGCGGCAGCACGGCGGCGGATGCCCGGATGCCGTCCACGACGAGCGCGGCCAGGTTGAGCCCGGCCGCCGGGATCGTCTCGGCGCCCCCGCCCGGGTCGGGTGATTGCGAGATGTGGACGAGGAACCGCCGCCAGGGGTCGCCGAGCACCACGGGTGGGTCCGGGACCAGGACGGTGGTCGTTCCGGTCAGGAAGCCGTGGGCGAGGACCTCGCCCGGCCTCCCGCCCGGTTCGCGGAGGAGCACCGTGGCACCGACGGAGGGATTCCGGGTCGGTTGGTCGTTCATGGTGGAGGGTTCCCAACTGGGTGTGGGCGTCGGCGAGACCTGGCCGAGGAGTCCTGACCATCGTCACGCGCCCGCCGCTCCACGCCCGGACGAGCGGGCTGTGCGGGTGGGCCGGCTCCGATTCCGGCCCGTTCTCGGGGGGACGCCTCCACCGTCACCCCTTCCCGGTCCCGGACGCATGGGCCCCAGGTCCCGGTCACGCCCCCGATACGGCGGGTGACGATCCCGGAGGGCCGCCGGGGCCGGGCGGCGGGCGGCGGCCGGGCCCGGCGTCCTGCTCAGCGCGGGCTCCACTCGGGCTCCACTCGGGCTCAGCGCGGGCTCAGCGCGGGCTCGACTCGGGCTCCACTCAGGCTCCACTCGGGCCGCGGGATCAGCGCGGGCTCAGTGCCACCGTGTGCTCACGGCAGCGTGGCCTCAGCGGCGGGGCTTGCCCTGGCCGGAGCCCGGCTGGGACTTGCGCGGCCGGTGACGCCCGCCCTGGGGCCGACGGGCCGAAGGCGCCGAAGGGGCCGACGCGGCTGCCGTGGCGGGCCAGTGGGCGGGGCGGGTGAGCGTCTCCGGCAGGCGGGTGGTGGCGTCGCCGCGGGCGGCGTTGAGCTGGGCCTGGGTGAGGAAGAGGGCCTCGGTGAGGTCGGCGCCGACGAGGTTGGCGTCGCGCAGGTCGGCACCGACGAGGTCGGCGAGGCGCAGGTCGGCGCCGGAGAGGTCGGCGGCGACCAGCAGCGCGCCGCGCAGGTTGGCACCGCGCAGGTCCGCCCCGCGCAGGCGGGCGCCGAACAGGTCCGCGCCCCGGTGCTCGCGTCGGCGGGGCACCGCAGCGCGGACGAGTTCGCTCGCCTTGAGCAGCAGCTCGGCCACGGCCTGCCGGTGGGCGGGGACGTCGACCGCGAGGATCTCCTCGGGGGTGCCGGCGGCGAGCCGTTCGGTCTCCGCCAGGGCCCGCCGCAGCTCGGCGTGAACGGGGCGGGCGGGGGCGAAGGTGAGCGCCTCGGTGAGGTACCAGAGCAGCTCGTGGAGCTGGCGTACGACGGGGAACACGTCGAACATCCGCTTCGCGCTCGCCGGCTCCTCCCGCCAGCTCCGGCCGCCGAAGGTGACCTGCGAGACGTGCTGGCCCGCGCCGAAGCAGTCGTACACGGTGCAGCCCTGGAAGCCCCGGTCGCGCAGCTGGGCGTGGATGCCGCAGCTGAAGTCGGTCCGGAGGTTGCGGCACGGGGTGCCGGCCGGCTTGTCGACGGCGAAGTCGGCGCCGGCGGCGAACGGCAGCGCGGCGCAGCACAGCCCGAAGCAGTTCCCGCAGTCGGAGAGCAGGTTCAGCGGCGCGGGCGCGGAGGCGGCCGGGGAATCAGGCGTGGGCTCGGTCACTGTGCTGCTGGTCCTCCGTACTGCGGCGGGACCCGGCCGGTCCGGTCCCCGGTAGAGCGTACCGACACCATCGTCGCGTCCGCGGCGGGCCGGGAACCGGGGGCCGGGTCACGGCGGTCCGTTAGTGTGGTCGGCCGGTGTCGGTGCAAGTCCGGAACGGTCCGGAGCGGATCCGGAGCGGGTCCGGAGCGGGTCCGGCGCGGGTCCGGTTCGGGTCCGTGCGGAATCGGGGGCACCGGAGACACCCGGAGCAAGCCGATCACGACCCCGGTCGGCAAACCGATCAGTGGAGGAAGCAGGCATGTCCCGGCACGACGTGACGGCGTACCCGGACACCGAGGGAACCCAGGGCGCCGAGGGCACCGGGCCCGCCAGGGCCGGTGGAGCCGCCGAGGCCACCGAGGCCGGTCCCGCCCGGGCCGGCGACGCTCTCCGCCTCTCCCCCCGGGCCCGCACCGCCGCCCTCACCCTGCTCTGCTTCGCGGTCTGCCTCGGCATCGCCGCCCAGCAGTGGACCACCCTCCAGCTGGGCGGGTTCGACCTGGGCATCTTCGACCAGGGTGTGCGCGGCTACGCGCACTTCGGCCTGCCGGTGTCGTCGCTGAAGAGCTTCCACCACGCGTTCCCCCCGGGCTTCTCCCTCCTCGGCGACCACTTCTCGCCGGTGATCGCGCTGATGGCGCCGCTCTACTGGATCTGGGACGACCCGCGGTCCCTGCTGATCGGCCAGGCCCTCTGCTTCGCCGCCGGGGTGCCGCTGATCCGGCGGGTGGCGGACCGCTGCTTCGCCGACGCCGACCCGCGCACCGCCCGCCGTGCCGCCGACCTGGCGGGGCTCGCGTACGGGCTGGGCTGGCCGCTGCTGGTGGCCTCGCGCGGCGGGTTCCACGAGGTCGCGTTCGCCGTGCCGCTCACCCTGCTGATGCTGGAGCGCGGGATGGCCCGCCGCTACGCCACGGCCGCGCTGGCGGGGCTGCTGCTCTGCTGCACCAAGGAGGACATGGGCCTGGCGGTCGGCGCGTACGGACTGGTGCTGTTGCTGCGGGCCCGCCGGGACGAGGACCGCGAGCGCCGCCGGCAGAGCGCCCGCTGGGGCACCGGCTTCCTGGTGGGCGGTCCGCTGGCCTCCGCCGCCGCGATCGCCTGGCTGATCCCCGCGATGGGCGGGGCGCCGGGCTACTACTGGAACTACCAGTCGCTGGGCACGGACGGCGGCGACGCGCTCTCCCACGTCCTCCGGGACCCCACCCTCCTCGTCTCCGCGCTCTTCGACGCACCGCTGAAGCCGCTGCTGCTGCTCTGGATCTTCGGCACCCTGTTCCTTCTCCCGCTCCGCTCGGCGACGGTGCTCTGCGCCCTGCCGCTGCTCGCGGAGCGGGTGCTGTCCAGCAACCCGAACCACTGGTCGATCGCCCGGCACTACGACGCGTTCCTCTGGCCGATCCTGCTGGTGGCGGCGCTGGAGGTGCTGGGCCGCCACCACGGCCACGCACTGACCCGCCGGCTCGGTGTGGCGGCGGCGGCCGTGACGGTCGTGGCGGCGCTGCCGCTGGGCGCGGCGAACCTGTTCGTCCCCGCCTACTGGCAGCCCAAGCCCAGCGAGGCGGCGCTGCTCCGGGGCGCCGGGCAGATCCCGGACGGCGCCACGGTCGAGGCCGACAACCAGGCCGCGCCGCGGCTCTCCGCCCGGACCGACGTCGTCCTGGTGGACGAGAAGCCGCGCGGCCGCGAGTACGTGCTGATCCGCTCCGACAAGCGGGCGTTCCCGTTCAAGACGGACCGCGAGCAGGCGGCCCGGATCGAGCTGCTGCTGGCGCACGGCTACCGGCAGATCTGGTCCGAGGGCGGCGTCGTGCTGCTGCACCGGGAGGGCTCCGAGCCGGTCCCCGGCGAGGAGGTTCCCGGCCCGGACAGCACCCCGTACCAGGACGAGGTGCCGTCCGACGTCGGCCACAACCTCTTCCGGGGCTGACCGGCGCGCCACCCTGCCCGCCGGCCCCGCCGGACGAGCGCCCGCCCCGACCCCGCGGGCCCCTCGGACCAACTAGCCCTTCGGACCAGCTAGTGGTCGGACGGCTCGTACGGGAGCAGTTCGGCGCGCTTCGGGGGCCGGCCGTCGCCGGACGAGCGGCCGGTGAGGCGGCGGCCGAGCCAGGGGCCGAGGTGGGTGCGGGCCCAGCGGGCGTCGGCGGCCAGCTTCTCGGAGCGGCCGCGCGGCGCGGCGGCCGGCAGCGGGGCGCGCCAGTCGAAGGAGGCGGGCCGGCCGAGCGACTCCAGTACGGCCTCGGCGACCCTGCGGTGACCCTCGGGCGAGAGGTGGAGGCGGTCCTCGGCCCAGAGCCGGCGGTCGTCGAAGCAGGGCGCGGAGAACAGGTCGACCACCGCGATGCCCGGGTCCTGGCCGAGCTCGTGCACGAAGGCCTTCATCCGCAGGATCGCCGGGAGCAGCCGGGCGCTGCCGGCCATCCTGCGGGTGGGGTCGGTACTGGTGAACATCACCACGGTGGCGCCGGTGGCGCGCAACGCGGCGGCGGAGCGGCCGAGCAGCTCCTCGACCCGGGCGATGTCGCAGCGCGGGCGCAGCACGTCGTTGAGGCCGCCGGCCAGGGTGACCAGTTCGGCGCCCATCGCGGTGGCGGCGGGAACCTGCTCGTCGTGGATCTGGCCGATGAGCTTGCCCCGGACGGCGAGGTTGGCGTACCGGAAGGCGCCGGCTGGCTGCTCGGCGGCGAGGCGGTCGGCGACCCGGTCGGCCCAGCCGCGGTACTGGCCGTCGGGGAGCAGCTCGTCGCACATGCCCTCGGTGAAGGAGTCCCCGACGGCGACGTAGCCGGCGTATCCGGTCCGACCGGTCCGGCCACCGGGAGCGGCGTGAGTGGGCTCTCCGGTGGGCGTGGTGGGCACGCTGGGCGCGCTCTTCTCCGCTGTGTTCTCCATAGCCCGACGATCGTACGCGCAGGGCCCCGGCGTGCGACGGCGGGGCTCGTCCGCTTCCGGCCCGGACGGGTTCGCGTCGGCAGGACCGCATCGAGGGGACCGCAGCAGCACACCGCATCAACGCGACCGCTCATCGATCACCGATCACCCGTTTATCGGTGCCCGGCACTGTGATGCGACCTCACCGCCCGTTCCCCGGGCCCCGGCCACGGCGCCGGGCAGCCCGGAGGCAGGAGCGTGCGGTGTGCGCGTGCGCGGCGTTCGAGCCGTCGGCGCGGGGCCACGACCGGCGACGGGGGTGCCGGTCGTGGCCCGGGCCACGACCCGGGCCGCGCCCGGCCGCGCCCGGCCGGGTCCGACCCCGCGCACCGCGCACCGCGGCCGTCAGACCGCCGGCGGCTCGAACAGCGTCCTCATGGTGAACGCCTCCGGGGTCGGCCCCTCCGCCCGCAGCAGGGTGAGCTTCTGCTGGGCCTCCTGCGGAGTGGGGCGGTGACCCGCCGGCACCCACCAGAGGACGGTCATCGCCTCGGTAGGGCGGGCGAACCACTCGCGGCGGCGTCGCATGACCGCCCGGTGTTCGGGGTGGTAGACGTAGGCGTCGAGCGCCTTGGGGTCCCGCCAGACGGAGAGGTTGACCAGCAGCCACTCGTCGTCGAAGATCCGAAATCCGGTGGCGTAGCCGCCGTCCTCCTTGAGGCGCCAGACGAAGCCGTCGGCCTCGTCGGCCAGGGCGTTGACCCGCCCGAGGGCGGCGACGAAGTCCGCGAGCAGCGGACTGTCGACGGGTTCGAGCATCCGCGAGATATTCACCTGGGCGAGTTCGTAGGACGTCACCCGCTGAACGCTAACCCGCCGCCGCCACCGTGTCTGCGGCTGTCCCACGCCCGGCCTCCGTCACGGCGCGTCCGGCCTCGGCCCCGTGCGATCCCTGCGCCCCGTGTGACCGCTGCGCCCCGTGCGGTCCCTCGGCCGCGTACGGTCCTTCCGTCCCGAACCCGCCCGTGGTGCCGGTGACCCAGTGCGCCCGCACCGCGTCCGTCGGCCGCTGCTCACCGAGGGCGCCGAGGCCCCAGACCCCCAGCGCGTCGACCACCTGACGGAGCGTCGCGCCGCGCTCGGTGAGCTCGTACACGGTGGCGTTGGCGGGCCGTTCGAGCCGGCGGCGCAGGACCAGGCCCTCGCCCTCCAACTGCTTGAGCCGCGCGGCGAGGATGTCGGTGGAGACGCCGGGCAGGTCGGCGTGCAGGTCCGTGTAGCGGCGCGGGCCGGCCAGGAGTTCACGGACGATCAGGAGGCTCCAGCGCTCCCCCACCGCGTCCAGGGCGCGGGCGACGGCGCAGTACTGGTCGTAGCTTCGGCGTGACATGTGGATCAGCATAGCCAAAAGGTTGGACTTTCCAAGTGCTTACTTGGTAGAACAAAGTAACCATGAACCATGCGGGGTGACGGTCGGGAGGCCGCAGATGGAGTTTCGGCAGTCCAGCAAGCTGACGGACGTGTGTTACGAGATCCGGGGCCCGGTGGTCGACCGGGCCAACGCCCTGGAGGAGGCCGGGCACAGCGTGCTCCGGCTGAACACCGGGAACCCGGCGACGTTCGGCTTCGAGGCGCCGGAAGAGATCATCCAGGACATCATCCGCAACCTGCCCAACGCGCACGGTTACAGCGACTCCCGCGGCATCCTGCCCGCCCGCCGCGCCGTCGTGCAGTACTACCAGCAGCGCGGCGTCAACGGGGTCACCGTCAACGACGTCTACCTCGGCAACGGCGTCTCCGAGCTGATCCAGATGGCCGTCACGGCGCTGGTGGACGACGGCGACGAGGTGCTCGTCCCGATGCCGGACTACCCGCTCTGGACGGCCGTGGTCCGGCTGGCCGGCGGCAAGGCGGTGCACTACGCCTGCGACGAGGAGGCGGAGTGGTACCCCGACCTCGACGACATCGCGGCGAAGATCACCGCCCGCACCAAGGCCATCGTGGTCATCAACCCGAACAACCCGACGGGCGCGGTCTATCCGAAGGAGCTGCTGGAGGGCATCCTCGAACTCGCCCGCCGGCACCACCTGATGGTCCTCGCGGACGAGATCTACGACAAGATCCTCTACGACGGCACCGAGCACCACTGCCTGGCCGCCCTCGCCGACGACGTGCTCACCCTCACCTTCAACGGCCTCTCCAAGTCCTACCGGGTGGCGGGCTTCCGCAGCGGCTGGCTGGTGGTCTCCGGACCCAAGCAGCTCGCCGCCGACTACCTGGAGGGGCTGACCATGCTCTCCGGCATGCGGCTCTGCCCCAACGTCCCGGCCCAGTACGCCGTGCAGGCCGCACTCGGCGGCCACCAGTCCATCAACGACCTCGTCCTGCCCGGCGGCCGGCTCACCGAGCAGCGCGACGTCGCCCACAAGGCGCTGAACGAGATCCCCGGCGTCAGCTGCGTCAAGCCCAAGGGCGCGCTGTACGCGTTCGCCAAGCTCGACCCCGCCGTGCACAAGATCGTCGACGACGAGCAGTTCGTACTGGACCTGCTGCTGCGCGAGAAGATCCACGTCGTCCAGGGCACCGGCTTCAACTGGCCCCGCCCGGACCACTTCCGCTTCGTCACCCTCCCCCGCGCCGACGACCTGGAGACGGCGATCAACCGCATCGGCCGCTTCCTCACCACCTACCGCCAGGTCTGACGCCCCGCCGCGGGGCCCCGGATGCACCCCCGGGGCCCCGGGCAGCACCCCGGAGGCCGCGCCGTCGCGCGCGCCGACCTCCAAGGCGCCGGAGCGCAAGGACGAACCCCTGGCTGTCCTGGAGGAGTACGCCGCCCTGGAGGAGTACTACGGCCCGTCCTGCGGGGGCGGCCTCTACGGCTCGTAGGCTTGGCGCCCATGACCGTCCTCCGCTCCGCCGCCCTGTTCGCCCTCGCCGCGCTCGCCGAGATCGGCGGCTGCTGGCTGGTCTGGCAGAGCGTGCGCGAGTCCCGGCCGTGGTGGCTGGCCGGGCTCGGGGTGGTGCTGCTCGGCGGGTACGGCTTCGTCGCCGCGCTCCAGCCGGACAGCCACTTCGGCCGGGTGCTGGCCGCGTACGGAGGCGTCTTCGTGGCCGGCTCGCTGCTCTGGGGCGTGGTGGTGGACGGGTTCCGGCCCACCCGCTACGACGTGGCCGGGGCGCTGATCTGCCTGGCCGGGGTAGCCGTGATCATGTACGGACCCCGGCGCTGAACGACTGACCGACCGACCGGCTCTGCGGCCGGACGGGTGCGCGACCGACCGGCTCCGCAGCCGGACGGCCATCCGGGTGCCGGGACACCGGACACCCGGACGGCCGCCCCGCCGCAGGCCTCCGCGCGCTACCTGACACCGGCCGCCGCGCAGGCGTCCGCGTACTGCGGGGTGCAGATCTCGGTCGCCTTGTAGAGGCCGCCGCCGACCACCGTCGCCTGCACCTTCGGCTTGGTCACCACGATCGGGGTGAGCAGCAGCGAGGGAATGCGCAGCCCGCCGCTGTCGACGACCGCGCTGACCGACGAGCTGATGTCCATCCCCTTCAGCAGCTGAACGGCGATGCTGCCCGCGGCGTCCGTCTCGGGCTTGTAGGGCTTGTAGATGGTGAAGGCCTGCTCGCCCGAGAGCACCCGGCGCACCGCGTCCAGCGAGGCGTCCTGCCCGCCGACCGGGACGTTCCTGATCCCGGCCGCCTTCAGCGTCTCGATGACGGAGGCCGCCATGCCGTCGTTGGCGGCGTACACGGCCTGGAAGCCGTCCTTGCCGAGGGTGCGGATGGCCTCGTTCATCTTCGCCGTGGCCACCTCCGGCTTCCACTCGCCGGACTGCTCGTAGACGATCTTCTTGACCTTCTCGTCGAGCGCCCGGTGCGCGCCGGTCTTGAACATCGCGGCGTTGGGGTCGGACTCGGCGCCGTTGATCATCACGACCGAGGCGGAGGAGGCCTTCGGGCCGAGCGCCTCCAGCAGGGCCTGGCCCTGGATCTCGCCGGTGCGCTGGTTGTCGAAGGAGACGTACGCGGCGACCTTGCCCTCGGCCAGCCGGTCGTAGGCGATGACCTTCGCCCCCTTCGCGGCGGCGGCCTCGACCCAGGGTGCGGTGACCTTGGCGTTCACCGGGTCGAGCAGGATGACCTTGACGCCCTTGGCCAGCAGGTCGTCGAACTGCTGCTTCTGGGCGGCCTCGTTGCCGTCCGCATTGGCGTAGTCGACGACGCAGCCGGTGCAGAGCGATCCCACCGTGGACTCGATCAGCGGCTTGTCGAAGGCCTCGTACCGGGTGGAGGACGCCTTTTCGGGCAGCAGCAGACCGACGGTCGTGCTCGCCACGCCGTCCGTACGGGGCCCTGCGTCGCTCCCGCCGCAGGCCGCGAGGGTGAGGGCCAGCGACACGGCTGCCGTGCCCGCGGCGACGCAGCGGGTCGTTCTGGCCGCGCGCCGGGTCGTTCTCTTCATGGTGGGGATTGCCTCCTGACTGCGCCGCGGCGTTGCGGCAGAGGACGGAGTCAATCCGCACCCGAGGCCCACGTCAATAACTGAAGGGACAACTCGTTACCGGGCTGCTCGATTCGTTATGAAGTGAAGACTTTGCGGACATCGCTGCACGACAGCCATGACACCACCACGTACCGGCGTCAATTCTTCAACGAGGAAGGGGCATTGGAGAGGATCCGGCGGACGGCGACGGGGTGGGCGGGCCCGGGCCGGGCGGCCGTAGGGTGGGCGGCGACCGCGCTGCCGCTTGCGAAGGACGGGACGACCATGGCGAAACCACCCGAGATCGGCGCCCCGGCACCCGGGTTCACCCTGCCCGGGCTGCTGCTGGACGAGGAGAGCGGGACCGTGGAGCGCCGGGAGTACCGGCTCGCCGAGGCGAAGGGCAGCCCGCTGGTGCTGGTCTTCTACCCGGGCGACGACACCCCCGTCTGTACGAAGCAGCTCTGCTCGTACAGCTCCGACCTGGACCGCTTCCGCGGGCTCGGCGCCACCGTGTGGGGCATCAGCCCCCAGGGGCTGGACAGCCACGAGCAGTTCGCCCGCAAGCACCGTCTGGGCTTCCCGCTGCTCGCCGACCCGGAGCGGACCGTCGTCCGCGCGTACGGCATCGCGGTGCCCGGGCTCGGGCTGCGCCGGTCGGTGTTCGTCCTGGACTCCGACGGCACGGTGCGGTGGAAGCACGTCGCGCTGGCCGGGCTGACCTTCCAGCACAGCGACACCCTGGCGGAGCAGCTGGCCGCCCTCTGACGACGCGCGACGGCCCGGCCGGGAGCTTGGGTTCGGCCCCGGCCGGGCCGTCGTCGGAGCAGGGGCGCGCCGGAAGGCGTGATCCGGCGAGCGCCGGCGCCCGGGAGCGCCGAAGCGCCTACCGGGCGCGGTCCGTCACCAGCCCCAGCCGCCGCCCTCGCCGTCGTCGTCCGTCTTGCCGTCCCAGCCCTCGCCGACCTTGCGCAGGATCGTGTAGTGGTCGACCTGCGTGCCGTCCTCGGCCAGTGCGGTGACCTTCATGGACGACTTCTGACCCAGGTGGGCCGGGGTGACGTCGACCTTGATGAAGGAGTAGCCGGTGTAGCGGACCCGCGACCACTCGACCGTCTCGGTGACCTTCACGCCGCCCTTGGCGAAGTGGTAGGTCTCCACCGAGTCGAGGCGCTGCTCGTGCCCCTCGTAGGTGTCCGGGGCGTCGAAGCGGTACAGGCTCCGGCCGGCCGCGCCCGCCGTCACGTAGACGACGCCGTCGGTGGCGGGCTCGATGGTGGCGCCGCTCGGCACCGCCTTGGAGACCTTGTTGCCCAGGATCGCGTCGGTGCGCTCGTAGACGTGGTTGTGGCCGTTGATGACCAGGTCCACCCGGTACTTCTCGAACAGCGGCACCCACGCCTCGCGGACACCGCCCTCGGAGGCGTGCTGGTGGGTGGTGGAGAAGGCGCAGTGGTGGAAGAAGACCACGATGAAGTCGATGGTCTCGTCGTTGCGCAGGTCCTTGAGGGTGCGCTGCAGCCACGAGGTCTGCTTGCCCGCCGAGATCCCCAGGTTGACCGGGATCTCGTAGGAGACGTCGTTGGCGTCCAGCGAGATGACGCCGACGTTCTTGTAGCGGAAGGAGTAGACGCCGGGGACGGTCCGCGGGTCCGGGCCGTTGTCCGGCAGGTAGAACCGGGTGTTCTCGCCGCCGTAGCCGTTGTGCGAGTACCAGGCCTCCATGTCGTGGTTGCCGTAGGAGACCATCCACGGCACCTTCGACGCGACCGTCTCGGTCTGCACCAGGAAGTCGTCCCAGGTGCGGGCGTTGTAGACCGACTTGTCGGGGTCGGTGCCGGAGCCGGCCGGGTCGGCGTAGCAGATGTCGCCGGCGTGCAGGTGGAAGGCCGGGTTCTGGGCCAGGATGATGTGGTCGTTGCCGGCCGCGTGCGCGCTGACGCCCTGGTCGCCGAAGGCGGTGAAGGTGAACGGCTCGTACACCTTGCCCCAGCGGTGGTCGCGCGAGGGCGCGGTGCGGAAGGTGTTGAGGGTGGAGATCGCCTGCTGCGAGGCGGGGTCGAAGCCCTGGTGGCCGACACCGTAGTAGTACGTGGTGTCGGGCTGGAGGTCCTCCAGCGCCACGTGCAGGTAGTACTGGTCCACCGGCTGGCCGGTCGGGGTCAGCGCGGGGGTGTGCAGGGCGCGCACCTCGGCCTGGACCTTGTGGCTGAGGTCCCACGGGTGCTTGCCGTAGCGCAGGAACGGCTTCTTCACCGGGGCCGGGACCTGCCAGGAGACCCGGAACTGGGTGTCCGGCTCGGGGCCGAAGGCGAGGTGACGGCCGATCGGGGCGACCAGCGAGCCGTCGACGCCGTCGGTCACACCGCCCGTCAGCAGCTGCGGGGAGGCCGGCGCGGCGGTCGCGGTGCCGCTGCCCAGCGCACCGCCCACGGCCAGCGCGCCGACGGTGACGGCGCCGGTGCGCAGCATCCGGCGGCGGGAGAAACGGGCCCGCAGGTACTCGTGCTGCTCGGCCATGCTCATGCGGTCGGCGAGCTTCGCGGGCACGCCCATGTTGGGGATATCCATGGGCGGGACTCTTCCAGCGGAGCGTGGACCGGACACGGACGTGCGGTGAACGAGCACCGGCGCGCCGGTCAGTCGAACGCCAATGTTCGACCATGCTTCGGCAAAGCCTCGGTGCGCGTGCGGACCGGACGCGATCATCCGCCCTCCCACCGGCCCTGATGCACCCGCACGTGCCGACCGGTCAGGAGTCGCACCGTCAGGCGCCGGACGGACGGTGGCGAGGACGCCGGGACGAGCGGTGGCGCGGACGGACGAACGCTGGCGCGGACGCCCGGACGAACGGTGGCGCGGACACCCGGACGGCCACGCCGCCGGACGGCCGGACGGTCAGGAGGCCTCGTCCCAGGTGGAGGGGGCACGGTTGCCGGTGCCGTCGCAGGTGCGGCAGATCTCGTCGCGGTAGGCGTGCTTGGCGCCGGCGGCGTCGACCCGGTAGCGGACGTAGACGCCCGTGCCGTCGCAGAGGAAGCAGTTGCCGCCCCCGCCGCCGACCTCGGTGGTGCCGGTGCCCTGGCAGGTGCGGCAGCTGAGACCGGCGGTGCGGCCGGTGCCCGCGCAGATACGGCAGACCGTGGTCACGTCGTCTTTCCTCCCAAGCCGGGGCGCCCCAGGAAATGGTAGTGCCCCGGCCCGCCGCGCGGACCGCCGAGGAACGTGCCCACGGTCGGCGGACGGCCGTCCGGCGGCCCGGCGCCCAACGGCCCGGCGGTCCGGCTCCGCGGCCGGGCCGCGGAGATCGGCCTCAGCCGGACAGGCCGTCGCGGACGCGGCGGGAGACGCTGATCTGCTGGAGGTCGAGCAGCCCCGGCGGATCGGCCAGGCCGGGGCCGCCGGCGTGCACCCACTCGGCTATCTCCTCGACCATGTCGTCCGCCAGCACCCAGCCCAGCCAGACCGGACGGCCGCCCGCCGCACGGCCCTCGCCGGAGGGGCCGACCACGACGACGTTGGAGTGCGCGCACACGTCCAGGCACTTGACGGCCCGGACCCTGCCCGCCGGGCCGACGGCCTCGCGCAGCCGCTCGTACTGGCCGGCGTGGTCGACGCCCGGGTGCTTCTCCTGGGTGCCGCAGCAGCAGCCCCGGCAGACGGTGACGGTCACCGGGGCGGCGGGCCCCCGCGCGCCGGAGGCCTGCCCGCCGCGCTCACGGTCCCGACGGCTCATCGTGTCTCCCCCTCCTCGTTCGGCAGGGCCCGCCGCCACGCGCGTTCGCGCAGCAGCCGAAGGCCGTTGAGGCCGACGATCACGGTGGAGCCCTCGTGCCCGGCGACGCCGAGCGGCAACGGCAGCGTACCTGCCAGGTCCCAGGCCGCCA
Source organism: Kitasatospora sp. NPDC056181 (assembly GCF_042266225.1). Classification (NCBI taxonomy): domain Bacteria; kingdom Bacillati; phylum Actinomycetota; class Actinomycetes; order Kitasatosporales; family Streptomycetaceae; genus Kitasatospora; species Kitasatospora sp. NPDC056181. Next base: position 13,047 of record NZ_JBHJUK010000099.1, on the reverse strand, counting down.
GCACGGTGATGAACGCTCCGGCGATCACGAGGTTCTGCACGACCAGCCGGCGGGCCCGCCGGGAGAGCGCCACCACCGCCGGGACGGCGGTCAGTTCGTCGCGCACCACGACCGCGTCGGCGGTCTCCAGCGCGAGGTCCGAGCCGGCCCGGCCCATCGCTACGCCGGTGTGCGCGGCGGCCAGCGCGGGTGCGTCGTTGACGCCGTCGCCGACCATCAGCACCCGGCGTCCGCCGTCGGCGAGCTCGCGGACCGCGGTCAGCTTGTCGTGCGGCAGCAGCCCGCCGCGGACCTCGGTCAGGCCGACCTCCGCGGCGAGGCGGTCGGCGGCCCGCTGGTTGTCGCCGGTGAGCAGGACCGGCGGGCGGCCGGTGAGCGCGGCCAGGCCGCGGACGGCGGTGGCGGCCTGCTCGCGCGGGCGGTCGGCGAGGCCGAGCACGCCGACCGGTTCGCCGTCGCGCAGCACCAGGACGGCGGTACGGCCGGCCTCCTCCAGTCCGGTGACGGCGGGGTGCGTCCGGTACGGGCCGGGTGCGCCGACCGCGACCACCGCTCCGCCGACCAGCGCCCGGACGCCGACGCCCGGGGTGGAGGTGAACCCGTCGGCCGCGGGCACCGCGAGGCCGCGCCCGCGTGCGGCGGAGACCACGGCGCGGGCCAGCGGGTGCTCGCTGGGGTGCTCGGCGGCGGCCGCGAGGGCGAGCAGCTCGTCCTCCGTCGGCCGTTCCTCCCCGGGGACGGCCAGCGGGACCACTTCGGTGACCCGGGGCGTTCCCTCGGTGAGGGTGCCGGTCTTGTCGAGGGCGACGGTGTCGGCCTGGCCCAGCCGCTCCATCACCACCGCCGACTTGACCAGCACGCCGTGCCGGCCGGCGTTGGCGATCGCGGAGAGCAGCGGGGGCATGGTGGCCAGCACCACGGCGCACGGCGAGGCGACGATCATGAAGGTCATGGCGCGCAGCAGGGTGGCGGTCAGTTCGGCGCCGAAGGCGAGCGGGACGGCGAAGAGCAGCAGGGTCGCGGTCACCAGGGCCGCGGCGTAGCGCTGTTCGACCTTCTCGATGAAGAGCTGGGTGGGCGCCTTGGTCTCAGAGGCCTCCTCGACCAGGGCGACGATCCGGGCGATCACGGTGTCGGCGGCGTCCCGCCCGACCCGGACGCGCAGCGCGCCCGTGCCGTTGAGCGTGCCCGCGTACACCTCGTCCCCGGCGGTCCTGGCGACGGGCAGCGGCTCGCCGGTGATGGTGGCCTGGTCGACGTCGCTCGCACCGTCGAGGACGCGGCCGTCGGCGCCGATCCGCTCGCCGGGGCGGACCAGCAGGACGTCGCCGACGGCGAGCCCGGCGGTGGGCACGGTCTCCTCACGGCCGTCGGCACCGATCCGGCAGGCGGTGGCGGGGGCGAGGTCGAGCAGGCCGCGGACGGAGTCGGCGGTGCGGGCGGTGGCGAGTGCCTCCAGGGCGCCACTGGTCGCGAAGATCACGATCAACAGGGCGCCGTCCAGCACCTGGCCGATCGCGACGGCGCCGATCGCGGCCACCACCATCAGCAGGTCGACGTCGAGGGTCCGCTCGCGCAGTGCCTGCAGCCCGGCCCTGGCCGGCTCCCAGCCGCCGGCCAGGTAGGCCACGGCGTACAGCGCCCCGGACGCCCAGCCCGGTCCGCCGGCGAGCTGCACGGCGAGGGCGGCCAGGAAGGCGGCCGTGGCGGCGGCCGCCCAGCGCGCCTCGGGCAGGGCCAGGACCCGGGTGCGGCGCGGCTGTGGTGTCGCGGGTGCGGTGGAGGCCGGCGGTCGGGTGAGCACGGTGGCGGACATGGGCGCCACCATACAGGAACATATGAACACACTTTCATTCGTTCATGTGTGCCCATCCCGTCCGGCACCCGCCCCGTAGGATGCCCCCATGGGACACGCAGCCGCCGAGCACACCGTGCCGCAGATGCGCCTGGACGCATCCAACGCGGCCAAGGTGGCGAGCACGCTCCAGGCCCTCGCCACCCCCTCCCGCCTGCTGATACTCGCCCAGCTCCGCGAGGGCCCGCGGGCCGCCACCGAACTCGCCGACGCCGTCGGCATGGAGCAGTCCGCCTGCTCCCACCAGCTCCGCCTGCTCCGCAACCTCGGCCTGGTCGTCGGCGAGCGCCGCGGCCGCTCGGTGGTCTACTCCCTCCACGACGACCACGTCGCCGCCCTGCTCGACCAGGCCGTCTACCACGTCGACCACCTGCGCCTCGGCCTCCCCGACGAGCGCTGAGCGCTGAGCGCCGGACGACGGGCACCGGGCGACGGGAGACGGCCGGCGGGTACCGGCCTGCGAGTACCGGCCGGTGAGCAGTCGCCCGGGGGATCAGGCTTCCGCCCGGTCCTGCGCCTCCAGGACTTCGTCGCCGTGCCGGTAGCCCCACTCGCCGAGCGCCCCCAGGGCCGGGAGGAGGGTACGGCCGAGCGGGGTGAGCGCGTACTCGACGCGGGGCGGGGTCTCGGCGTAACTGCGGCGCACGACCAGGCCGTTGTACTCCAGGCGGCGCAGCGTCTCGGTGAGGACCTTGGCGCTGATGCCGCCGATCCGGGCCCGCAGTTCGCCGGGGCGTTCGGGGGCGTCGCGCAGCGCCCAGAGCACGACCGAGCTCCAGGTGTTGGCCAGCAGGTCGAAGGCGACCCGCGCCCGGCAGTCCGCCAGGTACGTCTCGCCCGGCACCTCGTCCACCGCTCCCCCTAGCAGGTTCGTCACGCACCGATCGGTAACCACCGCCGTTCCTAGTGTCATCCCGTACCGGCCGAACAGGCCTGAGCGAACGGGAGATTCGGATGCGGATCGGCATCATCGGGGCGGGGAACATGGCGCAGGCACTCGGCGGGCAGTGGGCCCGGGCCGGGCACGAGGTGGTGTTCGGCGCCCGGGACGCGGCGCGGGCGGCCACGGCCGCCGGGCAGGCCGGCGCGGGCGCCCGGGCCGTGGCGGGACCGGCGGCGGCCGCGGCGTTCGGCGAGGCGGTGCTGGTCGCCGTGCCGGCCGACCGGGCGGAGGGCGTCCTGGCGGCAGCGGCCCCGCCCGCCGGGCGGGTGCTGATCGACTGCACCAATCCGGTCGCGTTCCCGCCCCTCACCCTGACCACGGCGGGCGGGCCGTCGATGGCCGAGCGGATCGCGGCCGCCGCACCGGGCACGCACGTGGTGAAGGCGTTCAACGTCTGCCACGAGAGCGTCTGGCGGCTCACCCCGCCGGTCTTCGACGGCCGCCCGTTGGCCGTCCCCCTGTGCGGGGACGACCCGGACGCGCTGGCCCTGGTCGGCCGGCTGGCCGCCGACCTCGGCGCCGAGCCGGTGCCGGCCGGCGGCCTGGCCGCGGCGCGGCTGCTGGAGGCGACCACGGCGTTCGTGATCGGCCTCTGGTTCGCCGGCCGGGACGCCCGGGCCGTCTTCCCGCCGTTGGCTCACGCGGGCGGCCGGGACTGAGCGGAGGCGGGGTCAGGGGATCTGCCACTGCTGGTACTTGTTGCCGGCGGTGCAGGTGGTCATGGTGACCTGCTGGCCTGCGCCGTTGTCGGTCAGGCAGGTCGACCCCGAGTAGTCCTTGAGGTAGTAGACGCCCGAGGTGCCGGCGCCGACCACCGACCAGTTGTTCAGGAAGCCGAACCCCGACGAGAGCATCACCTTCCGGCTCGACCGGTTCGAGAAGTCGGCCTCCTGGACGAGGGCCGGGCTGCTCAGGTTGCACGGGTAGATCTGGTACCAGCCGCCGGGATCCGGGTCCGAACGCACCCAGCCGTAGGCGGTCGTCCCGCCCATGACGGCCGCGGCGCCCGCCGTCGGGCTGCCGGTGGCCAGGCCGAGCTTCTGGCCGTCGGCCACGTTGACGATGTCGCCCCACTTCGCGCCGCCGCACCCGGCGGGCACGGTCGGTGTCGACGGCTTCGGGGCGGGCTGGTTGGGCGCCGGCTGGTTGGGCGCCTGCGTCGTCGGAGCGGGCACGGGAGCCGGTGGGGCGGGCTGGTTGGCTGTGGATCCACCGCCACCACCACCGCCACCACCACCACCGGCGTTCCCGCCACTGTTGCTGCCGCCCCCGCCGCCACCGCCCGGCTTCGGCGCGGTGCCACCCGACCCACTGGCCGCTCCGCCGGCCGCACCCGCCGACGAGCCCGTGCCGCCCGCCGCGGCGCCGCCGCCGCCGGACTGCGGCGCCGAACCCTGGGACTGGCCGCCGGTGTTCGGTGCGGCGGCGGCCTCGGACTGCGCGGCGGCCGGGGCGCTCGGGGTCGCGTCGGCGCTCGCCGGCGGCGTGGTCGGGGTCTGCGAGGCTGGCGGCGTGGTGGCCGCCGACGGATCGCCGGCCGTGGTGGCCGGGGCCGAGACGACGGGCTGCGCGCCGGGGGTCTGCGCCTGCGACTGGAACGGGCTCCGGTCGACCAGCAGGGCCGTGGCGGCACCCGTGGTGATGACCACCGGGACGACGACGGGCACCAGGAACCGGCGCCACGACCGCCCCGCACCGGAGTCCGCGGCCGTCCGCGGCCCCACCGTCGCCACCTCGACCCCGGCGGCGCCGGCCGCCGGGGCCTCGGGAGCGGGGGGAGGCACGGGGCGCACGACCGCGGCGACCGGCGCCGACCGGTCGCCGACCGCGGCCCGTGCCGCGGCCGCCATGGCGGCCGCGTCCGCGAACCGGTCACCGGGCTGTTTGGCCAAGGCGCGCGCGACGAACTCCCGCACCGCCGGCGCGAACTCCTCCGGCAGCTCCGGAGCGGGTTGCTGGACGTGCTTGAGCGCCACCTCGACCACGCTCTCGCCGGTGAACGGCGGCAGGCCGGTGAGCAGTTCGTAGCAGACCACGCCGAGCGAGTAGAGGTCCGAGGCCGGTGTGACGCCCCCGCCCCCGGCCTGCTCGGGCGCCATGTACAGCGCGGTGCCGATCACCACGTTGGTCGCCGTGAGCGTGGTGCTCACCAGCGCCCGCGCGATGCCGAAGTCCGTCACCGTCACCCGGCCGTCGGCCCCGAGCATCAGGTTGGAGGGCTTGACGTCCCGGTGCACGATCTCCTGCTGGTGCGCGGCGTGCAGGGCGTCGAGCGCCGTGGCGAGCATCCCCAGGACCTGCTCGGCGGGCATCGCCCCGTCCTCGGCGAGGGCCTTGTCCAGCGGCCGTCCCTCGACCAGCTCCATGACGATGTAGGCGATCCGCTCGCCCTCCGCGTCGTTCTCGCCGTAGTCGTGGACGTCCACGATGCCCGGGTGGCTGATCGCCGCGAGCAGTTGGGCCTCGCGCCGGAACCGTCTCGCGAACGTCCCCTCCTCCAGCAGCCCCGCGTGCAGGATCTTCACTGCGACCTGCCGTTCCAGCACCCGGTCGTCGGCGCGCCAGACGGCGCCCATGCCCCCGCCGCCGATCCGCTCGGTCAGCGTGTAGCGACCTCCAAGTACGGTCCCCCGCCCAGTCATGCCCCGCCCTTTCCCGGTATCCCGCCCCAACGGGTCGTCAACAACCATGTGCATGCCGCCATCAGTCTCCCCCGTCCGTCACCGCGCCGGTACCGGCGGCCCCCGGCTCGGGCCGCAGCGAGCGCCAGATGCTCTCGGGCAGGATCCGCGCGGCCTCGGCCAGGTCCAGGTCGTAGGTGTCGGACAGCCAGCGGCGGGCCGCCTCCGCGACCGGCCCCATGACCAGGACCTCGACCATCGGCCCGGGCACGGGCGCGATCTCGCCCCGCTCCATCCGGGGCCGCATCCAGGCGCCGATGACCGCCATCCGGGCCGCCTTGGCGGCCCGGATCTGCTCCGCCCGGGCGGCCAGGTAGCCGGAGTAGGCGGAGGCGTGGAGGAAGAGGGCGGCGTCGCGGTGCTCCTGCGTGAAGCGCAGGTAGGCCAGGACGAGCGCCCGCACCCCGGTGCGCGCGGTGCGGCTGCGCTCCAGCGCGGCGGTCATCTCGTCGAACAGCCGCTCCAGGCACCGGATGTAGAGCGCGGCGGCGAGACCGTCGAAGCTCCCGAAGTGGTGGTAGAGACTGCCCAGGCTGACCTTGCTCGCCGTGGTGACGGCGGAGACCGTGAACCCCTCCTGGCCCGACTCCGCGTACACGCGCAGCGCGGTGCTCAGGAGCAGCTCGACGGTCGCCTCGCCCCGCTGCTGCTTGGGGGACATCCCCGGTCCTCCGCTCGACCCCCGGGCGGCCCCCGACACGGACTCGGCCGCCAACTCGGCAAGCATAGGGCAGGGTTGGAGGACTTCTCTAGAAAGAAGCTCTACTTTCGCGGGCGCTCCGGCGCTCCGGCGCCCGCCCGCTACGCCGTCGCGGCGGCGGCCGCGCGACCCGCCGTACGACCGGAGAAGAGGCAGCCGCCGAGGAACGTCCCCTCCAGGGAGCGGTAGCCGTGGACGCCGCCGCCGCCGAAGCCGGCCGCCTCGCCGGCCGCGTACACGCCGTCCAGCACCTCGCCGCCGGGGCGCAGCACCCGGGCGGAGAGGTCGGTCTCCAGCCCGCCGAGCGACTTGCGGGTCAGGATGCCGAGCCGGACGGCGATCAGCGGGGCGGCGGCCGGGTCGAGGAGGCGGTGCGGGGCCGCGGTGCGGATCAGCTTGTCGCCGAGGTACCGGCGGGCGCCGTGGATGGCGGTGACCTGGAGGTCCTTGGCGAACGGGTTGGCGAGCTGGCGGTCCCGGGCCTCGACGGTGCGGCGCAGTTCGTCGGGGTCGATCAGCGCCTCGCGGGTCCTGGCGTTCATGCCGCGCGCGAGGTCGGCCAGGTTGCCGGCGACCACGAAGTCGGGGCCGTGCCGCAGGTGGGCCCGGACCGGGCCGGGGGCGCCGGGCAGGGCGCGGCCGAGGACGCCGCGCAGGGAGCGCCCGGTGAGGTCGGGGTTCTGCTCGGAGCCGGAGAGGGTGAACTCCTTCTCGATGATCTTCTGGCTGAGCACGAACCAGGTGTGGTCGTAGCCGGTGGTGCGGAGGTGTTCGAGCGTGCCGAGGGTGTCGAAGCCGGGGAAGAGCGGGACGGGCAGCCGGCGCCCGCGCGCGTCGAGCCAGAGGGAGGAGGGGCCGGGCAGGATGCGGATGCCGTGCCGGGCCCAGATCGGGTCCCAGTTCTCGATGCCCTCGGTGTAGTGCCACATCCGGTCGCCGTTGATCAGGTTGCCGCCGGCCTCGCCGGTGATGCCGAGCATCAGCCCGTCGACGTGCGCGGGGACGCCGGAGAGCATCCGCTCGGGCGGGGTGCCGAGCCGGGCGGGCCAGGCCTTGCGGACCAGGTCGTGGTTGCCGCCGATGCCGCCGGAGGTGACGATCACGGCCTGGGCGCGCAGCTCGAAGTGGCCGGCCACCTCGCGCGAACTGGCCTCGCCGCGGGCGGCCGCGCTGGGCACCAGCACCTCGCCGCTCACCGTGTCCGTCACCCCGGCGTTGGCGCCGAGTCCGGTGACCCGGTGGCGGAACCGCAGGTCGACCAGCCCGCGGGCGGCCGCGTCCCGGACCCGCCGGACGAAGGGTTCGAGCAGGCCGGGCCCGGTGCCCCAGGTGATGTGGAAGCGGGGCACGGAGTTGCCGGGCCCGTCGGCGAGGAGCCCGCCGCGCTCGGCCCAGCCGACGACGGGGAAGAACCGCACGCCCATCCCGTGCAGCCAGGCCCGCTTCTCGCCGGCCGCGAAGTCGACGTACGCCTCGGCCCAGCGGCGCGGCCAGGCGTCCTCGGGGCGGTCGAAGCCGGCGGTGCCGAGCCAGTCCTGCCGGGCGAGCGCGTGCGAGTCGCGGATCCGCATCCGGCGCTGCTCGGGCGAGTCGACGAAGAAGAGGCCGCCGAAGGACCAGTGCGCCTGCCCGCCGAGGGAGGCCGCGGGCTCCTGGTCGAGCAGGATCACCTTCCGTCCGGCGTCGGCGAGTTCGGCGGTGGCGGCGAGCCCGGCCAGTCCGGCTCCGATGACGATGACGTCGGCGTCCAGGGCCATGCGGGGTCCTCCATCGGTGCTCCGGCGGTGCGCGCGTGCGCCCGATACTGCGGCCTGCGACGGGACGCGTCAACCGGCCGGTAACAACGGGCGGCGACGGCAGTTCGATGACGAGCAGCAGCGCGAATTCCGCTCCGGGGCGTTTCGGAAATACCTTCGATACGCGATGGAGCGTAATTCCGAAATACTTCTGACGGTTTTTCGGAAACTTCCCCGCAATGCATGGACGAACGCGAAACCTGACAGTAACTTACTTGTGAGTAGTAGCTGTGGCCGCGGCTCGCACGACCCCCCACCCACCGTCGTTTCTCTCCCCCAGGAGGAACCGTGCTCCGCCCTGCCCGGAAGCTCCGCACCACCCCCACGTCCGGCTCCGCCGCGCCGAAGGCCCGGAAGTCCGCCCTGCTCGGCGCCGCCGCACTGGGCGCCGCGCTCGCCCTGACCTCCACCAGCGCCCAGGCCGCCACCCCGGCGCCCCACCACTACGTGGCGCTCGGCGACTCGTACGCCGCCGGCGCCGGCGTGCCCGGCCAGTCGGCCGGTCTCTGCCTGCGCTCGGACCGCAACTACGGCCACCTGGTGGCCGCCGCGCTCAAGGCCGGCGCCTACACCGACGTCACCTGCGCCGCCGCCAAGGTGAAGGCGATGACGCAGCCCCAGTACGACGCCTTCCTCCGGGTCAACGACCCCCAGCTGGACGCCGTCACCGCCGACACCGACCTGGTGACCCTCGGCATCGGCGGCAACGACCTCGGCGCCACCGACCTCGGGCTCGGCGACCTGGTCGGCGTCTGCATCGCCGGTGCGGTGGTCAACCCGCTCGGCACCCCCTGCAAGGACGTCTTCCACCACGGGTACTGGGACTGGTCGACCTGGTCCTGGCAGTACGGCAACGACGACCTGGCGGACCGGACAGCGGCCGCGAAGCCGCAGATCGCCGACACGCTCCAGCGCATCCACGCCAAGGCCCCCAAGGCCCGGGTGCTGCTGGTGGGTTACCCGTCCGTACTGCCCGCCGACGGCTCGAAGTGCTTCCTCCGCCAGCCCGTCACCGCCGGCGACGTCGAGTACATGTACGGCGTCCTCGGCAATCTGAACGCCATGCTGAAGGCCACCGCGGCCGCCAACGGCGCCACCTACGTGGACACCGCCACCCCGACCGTCGGCCACGACGTCTGCTCGGACGACCGCTGGATCGAGGGCGCGCTGCCCGGCGCCCCGGCCGTCCCGTTCCACCCGAACGCCACCGGCGAGAAGGTGATGGCGGACGCGGTGCTCGCCGCCCTGCGCTGACGCACCGCGCGAAAGCCCCGAGGGGGCGGTGACCGGACCCCGGTCACCGCCCCCTCGGTCGTGCCGCGGGAACTACGGCTTGATGCGGACCACCTGCGGGTCGTGGTCGCTCGCCTGCACGGCGAACTCGCTGTTGATGTGCACCACGTCGTACTTGGCGTACCCGACCTCGGGGCTCACCAGGACGTGGTCCAGGACCTGCGAGTTGCCCTGGTAGACGTAGGAGTACTGCTCCTTCTCGGGAAGCTCGTTCACCAGGTCGCGGAGCACGCCGTCCTTGGTGAGCGCGGCCAGCGCGGGCGAGAACTGGTAGTCGTTGAAGTCGCCGAGCGAGACCACCTTGGCCTCCTTGTCGGCGGCCAGCAGCTTGGCGACGAAGGCCTGCTCGACGGTGGCCTGCTTGACCCGCTGCACCTCGGAGCTGCGGGCCGGCGCCTGGAAGCGGCTGTCGATGCCCTGGTCGCCGCCCTTGCTGTTGAAGTGGTTGGCGATGACGAAGACCTTCTTGCCGCGGAAGGAGAACTGGCCGACCAGCGGCTTGCGGCTGTTGACCCAGGCCTCGTCCGCGGGGTCGATCCGGCCGGGCGAGGCGGTCAGCGCGGTGGCCGCGCCGGTGCCGGCCACGTCCACCGCGGAGGTGGCGGAGCCGCCGGGGATGTCGGTGAAGGAGACCCGCTGCGGGTTGAAGAGGAAGACCTGGCGGATGTTGCCGCCCGGCTCGCCGCCGTCCTTGCCGTTCTCCGGGTCGATCGAGCGCCACTCGTACGCCGGGCCGCCGGCCGCCTTGATCGCGGCGATGAACTTGGCCACGGTCTGGCTCGCGTCCACCGTGCCGTCGTTCTTGGAGCCGTTGTTGTCCTGGATCTCCTCCAGGGCGATGACGTCGGGCGAACGCAGGTTGGTGACCACGGCCTGGGCCAGGTCGGCGAACTTGGCGTCCGGGTTGCCGGGGGCCAGGTTCTCCACGTTGTAGGTGGCGACGGTGAGTTCGCGCTCGCCGGCCGGGGCCGTCACCTCGCGCTGGAGGTGGTTGTCCCGGAGCGCGCCGAGGGTGCCGGCGACCAGCGTGTAGCCGCCGAACTGGTTGTAGTCCAGCGGGCCGCTGGTGGTGCCGGTCAGCTCGTCGCCGACGTTGGCGACCGGGAACGGCTGCTGGGAGACGGGCGCCTGCTGCTGCACCATCAGGCGGCCGACGTTGGGCTCGGCGTACGACTCGTAGAGCACGCCGCCGCGCTTGCTCCTCTGGTCCTGCTTGTCGGCGGCGACCCAGAGCTCGTTGTACTTGTCGGTCGCCTGGACCACCCGGACGTCCTTGACCTCGACGAGCATGCCCTCCAGCGACTCGTAGAAGTCGAGGGCGTACTTCTCCGGGTTCAGGGTGACGCCGTTGACGGTGCCGTCGGCACCGGCCGCCGGGCTGTAGGTGCCGGGGATGTTGCGGGTGTCCACGACGACCGGCGCCGGCAGCGGGTTGCCGGAGGAGACCACGGTGACGGCCGGGCCGCTCAGCTGGGTGAGCGACTGCGAGCCGCCGCCGAAGTTCGGGTAGTACTCCGTCACCTTGCCGCTCACCAGGACCGAGTCGCCGACCTTGACGGTCGGGGCGGCGCTGCCGGTGTAGACGAAGACGCCCTCGCTGGTGGCCGGGTCGGCGTCCGGGTTCGGGTCCTGGATCCAGAAGCCCTTGGAGCCGTAGCCGCGCACGCCGGTGACGATGCCCGGCACGCCGGCGACGGTCTTGCCCGTCTGCGGGGATATCCGGGTGGTGCCCTGGATGTCGTGGATGCGCAGCGGCCCGGGCTCGGTCGGACCCGCCGGGGCCGCGTCGGCCGAGGGCGCGGCCACGGCGGCCGGGAGCGGGACGAGCACCAGCGAGGCGGCCAGGCCGGCCGGCACGAGGGTGGCACGGAGCAGCGCGCGGCGCGAGCGGGGGCGGGGAGCGGGGGACGTGGTCACCTGGGCGGGACTCCTTGGTCTGCCGTGGCGCGCGGCGGCACGGCAACGGGGGCGGCACGTTCGCCCGGCGGACGTGGGGCCGCCGGGCCGTGAGGGTGGGTCGGAGGTACGCCGAGCAGGCGCACATCGCGCACTACCCGCGTAGAGAGCAGACGGGAGCCGGCAACCGCCCCCCGCAGCGCTCTCAAGATACGCGCGTAGAAAATGACGCGACAAGACCCCGGCGGTGAACAATCCCCGCCGTGGACCGTGCTGACGGTCACACAGTGGCGGGCCCGCCGGCCGGGGAATCCCCTGACCGGCGAGCCCGCCGTACTGAACCCCGCTACCGGACCGACGCCGTCCGACCCCCGTTCACCAGCCGCCGGAGCCGATCTCGGTGCGGGAGCTCAGGCCATTGCCGGTGCCCTTGTAGAGGTAGAGCTTCCCGGTCTGCCCCGGGTCGGAGTCCACCGCCGCCAGGTCACCGATGCCGTCACCCGTGAAGTCCGCGCCCGCGTAGTCGGAGATCCCGTTCCAACCACCCGTGCCGATCTCTACCCGGCTCCCCAGGCCGTTCCCCGTCCCCGGGTACAGCCAGAGCTTGCCGGTCGACTTCTCGGTCGCCACGATGTCGTCCCGGCCGTCCTTGTTCATGTCACCGGGGCTGACGATCTTGTTCATCCCGTTCCAGCCACCGGAACCGATCTCCACCCGCTTGCCCAGGGCGCCGCCGAGGCCGGGGTAGAGGAAGAGCTTGCCGGTCGAGTTCTCGCTCGCCACGACATCGGCCACGCCGTCACCGGTGAAGTCGCCCACCGCGGTGTTGTTCATGCCGTTCCAGCCGCCGCTGCCGATCTCGATCCGGCCCTCGACGCCGTGGCCGTTGCCCGGGTACACCCAGAGCTTGCCGGTCGACTTCTCGGTCGCCACGATGTCGTCCCCGCCGTCACCGTTCAGGTCGCCGACCGCCAGGTTGCCCATCCCGTTCCAGCCACCGTTGCCGATCATCACCCGGCCGCCCAGCGCCCCCGTACCGGTCCCCGGGTAGGAGAACAGCTTGCCGGTCGACACCTCGACCGCCACCAGGTCCTTCTTGCCGTCGCCGTTGAAGTCACCCGCCGTCAGGTTGGTCATCCCCGGGTCGGCCGGCCCCGCCGGGTACGGGTCCGCGTGGTCGGTCGACAGTCCGGTGCCGGGGCTGCACGTCCACGCGCCGGCCCCCTGGTCGGCGAGGATCTTCTCGGCGACCAGGATCTGTTCCTTCTTGGTCGCCTGGTGCGGATAGGCCGCGTACTGGGTGCCGCCGTAGTGCCGCCAGTTGTACTCGGAAATCTGCAGGCCGCCGTAGTAGCCGTTCCCGGTGTTGATGGACCAGTTGCCGCTGCTCTCACAGGCGGCCACCTTGTCCCAGGTGCTGACCGACGCGGCGCCGGCCGTCCCGGCGAGGCAGAGCGGTGCGACGCTCAGCGCGAGGACGGTCAGGCTCCTGCGCAGACGGGTCTGTGCGGACATGGGTGTTCTCCCCCTGGATTCGGTGCGGACCGATGTGGATTCGGGACTGCGTCGTCGTGCTTCGCGGCTCACCAGCCGCCGGAGCCGATCTCGGTGCGGGAGCTCAGGCCGCTGCCGGTGCCCTTGTAGAGGTAGAGCTTCCCGGTCTCGCCCGGGTCGGAGTCCACCGCCGCCAGGTCACCGATCCCGTCACCCGTGAAGTCCGCACCCGCGTAGTCCGAGATCCCGTTCCAACCACCGGTACCGATCTCCACCCGGCTCCCCAGACCGTTCCCCGTCCCCGGGTACAGCCAGAGCTTGCCGGTCGACGTCTCCGTCGCGACGATGTCGTCCCGGCCGTCCTTGTTCATGTCACCGGGGCTGACGAT
>NZ_JBHJUK010000098.1:0-35444 GCF_042266225.1 Kitasatospora sp. NPDC056181 | reverse complement strand
CCGCGTTGAGCGGCACGGCAACCACCGGAATAGGGCGGCCCCGCGCACTGCGTCCTCGCTGTGTTATTTCAAAAGGAATCTCCAACCCCGGAACAAGTCCGAGGCCGGGGATGTCAACATATCTGGCGTTGACTTTTGGCACGCTGTTGAGTTCTCAAGGAACGGACACTTCCTTCGGTCCGCCTTCCAGCGGGCCCTCCGGGCGCTTCGTTCTTTCGTGTTCCCAGCTTATCAGATCCTCGCGGCCGTTCTTACCGGCGTTTGTTTCTCTGAATTCCCGCTGGGGGGATTTCCTGCAACTTCGCTCCGAAGCTTATCAAAGCCTTCGGTGTGCTCAGTTCCGGGATTTACCTCGTCGGAGGGCGCGTATTCGTGAAACACGCTCGCCTCGATTTGGCGCTGTCGTAGACACTAGCGCCTGAGTCAGGTCGTTGTCCAACCTGTCCCAACCGTTCAAATCTACTAGCCCACCCCAACCACGTCAATGGTTTTGCTGGGATGCGAGAAGAGTACCAGGTCAGAGACCTGTGGATCACATCGGCTCAGGCCGCGACCGGCTGAAGGTCCGCCCGGTCGGCCGCATCCAGGTCCCCGGTCTCGCCGCCCTCGGCGGCCTTGCGGCCCAGAACGAGGGCGTAGAGCAGGAACGCCACCTCGGCCAGCACGCCGATCGAGATGCGGGCCCAGGTGGGCAGGCCGGACGGGGTGACGAAGGCCTCCAGAACACCCGAGACGGCCAGCACGGTCGCGAGGCCGATCCCCATGCCGATGATGGCGCGGCCCTGTTCCGCCAGAGCGGTGCCGCGCGTGCGCGGCCCGGGGTCGATGATCGTCCAGCCGAGCCGCAGGCCGAGGCCACCGGCCACGAAGACCGCGGTCAGCTCCAGCAGACCGTGCGGGATGAGCAGGCCGAGGAAGATGTCCAGCCGGCCCGCGGAGGCCATCAGCCCCACGCCGAGCCCCAGGTTGAGGACGTTGGTCCACAGCACGTAGAGCACGGGGATGCCCAGGGCGATGCCGTAGAGAAGGCACTGCACCGCGATCCAGGCGTTGTTCGTCCAGACCTGGGCCGCGAACGAGCTGGCGGGGCGGTCCGAGTAGTACGCCTCGTACTCGCCGCCGGGCCTGGTCATCTCGCGGATCGTCTCCGGCGTGGCCAGGCTGTTCCGGACCTCCGGGTGGGTCGCCACCCACCAGGCGACGAGAGCGGTGCCGAGCAGGGAGAGGACCGCGATCGGCAGCCACCAGCGGCGCGAACGGTAGAGCGCGGCCGGGAAGCTCACGGTGTAGTAGCGCGCGACGTCCCGCCACCCGCTGCTGCGGCTGCCGGTGACCGCGTCCCGCGCGCGGGAGACCAGGCTGGTGAGCCGGCCTTCCAGGGTGGGGTCGGGCGCGGCGGCCTGGACCTTGGCCAGGTGGCCGGTCACGCGCTGGTAGAGGGTGACCAGTTCGTCCGCCTCCTCACCACTGAGCCGGCGGGTCCGGGCGAGGGCGTCCAGCCGTGCCCACTCCCCCTGGTGGGTGGCGACGAAGACGTCCAGGTCCATTCGGCAGCTCCATGGTCGGCGCGGGGCGCGCGGGCAGGCGGGTGCGGACAGGTGCGCCCAGCATGCCAGGGAGGGGGAGGCAGCCGGGCGGCCGGGACCGCCCTTCGCCGAGGGCTCTCCCGTGGACTTCCCGGCGGCCTTCCCGACGGCCTTCCCGGCAGCATCCCTGAGGGCATGTCCGAGGACTGCTCCGAGGGCCCGTCCGAGCGCCGCTCCGGCGGCCAGGGGCCTCCCTTCCCGAGTGGCCGCGCCGCCCCGTATGTTGACGACTGCAGATCACGGGATCGTGGGGGCCGATCCGACGAACGCTCCCTCCCCGGATCTCGGACCATGAACCACCGACGGGAACGGACGGGTGTCTTGAGCGACCTGGTGACGGGTGAGGCGGTCGTCCTCGGCCTGCGCACGGCGAAGCTTCCGAGCCGGGCGCTGGCGATCGCGCTGGACCTGGCCGTGCAGGGCGCCGCGCTCCTCGTGTCCTCCCTGGTGCTGAGCTTCGCCCTTGTGGACCTCGACTCCGCCGCCCTTGCCGCCCTGATGCTCGGGCTCGTGGTCTTCTTCCTGGTGGCCGTGCCCGTCATGGTCGAGACCTTCACCCGCGGCCGTTCCCTCGGAAAGGCCGCCCTCGGTCTGCGGGTGGTGCGCACGGACGGCGGTCCGGTGCGGTTCCGGCACGCCCTGGTGCGCGGGCTGGTCGGCTTCTTCGAGCTGATCGTGCTGAGCGGCGTTCCGGCGACGATCTGCTCGGTGGTCTCGGCGGACGGCAAGCGGCTCGGCGACGTCTTCGCGGGGACCCTGGTGGTCCGCGAGCGGGTCCCGGGCGGCAGCGGCGGCGCCGTGGTGAACCCGCTCCCGCCGGTGCCCCCGCAGCTGTTGCAGGCGATCGGCGGCGAGCTGGTCGCGCTGGACCTCTCCGCCGTGCCGGAGCCACTCTGGCTGGCCATCCGCCAGCTGCTCGGCCGGGTCGGCCAGCTGGACCCGGCGGTGGCGCACCAGATGTCCGCCCGTCTGGCCGACGACCTCGCGGCCCGCACCGGCCACCCGGTCCCGTACGGGCTGCACCCGGCCGCCTACCTCGGAGCGGTTCTGACCGAGCGCCAGCGGCGCGAGTGGACCAGGGCGCAGGGCTACGCGTTCCAGCAGCAGGCGCAGGCCCACGCTCAAGCCCAGGCCCAGGCCCAGTTCCATCCCCACGCCCCGCTCCAGCCTCAGCCGCAGCCCCACCTGCCGACCCCGCCGACCGCCGCGACCCCCGCCCCGGGCACCCCGGCCCCGGCCGCAGCGCCGCCGGCCGCCCAGGCCGCCCCCGCCGTGCAGCCCCCCGCGGCCCAGCCCGTGCAGGCCCCCGCCACCGGCTTCGCCCCGCCCGCCTGACGCCGCTCCGCCCGGCGTGCCCCGCGCCGCCGCGGCGCCACGCCCCCGCGCGCTACCCCCCGAACTCCACCGGCCAGGCGTTCGGCGGCGACTCCAGCTCCTCCAGTTCCACCCCGGCCGCGGCCAGCACCACGTCCCCGGCCAGGTGCACCACCTGCTGCTCGCCCGTCTCCAGGTCCGCCACCTGGTACCGCTCGACCAGCAGTGGGCCGGAGTCCGTCTCGTGGGTGTCCACGCCCTCCAGCAGCCAGCCCTGGTCGAAGGTGCGCGGTGCCAGCACCGGCTCGGTGAACGCGACCAGCCGGACCTTCGCGCTCGCGCCCTCCCGCAACCGCAGCAGCCGCGCGGTGGCGACCAGGAAGGCCGGCGAGCGACCGGCGAAACCGTGGGCCCGGTCGTGTCCCTCGACCGTGTGCTCCCCGCCCGGGTCGGCCGCGTCGGTGCGCACCCAGGCCACCCCGTCGACGGCCCCGCCGCGGACCTGCCAGCCGCCCGCGCGCAGCTCCATCCGCAGCGGCCTCGCCCGCGAGTCGAGCGTCAGGTCGACCGTGCCGAGCACCTGGCCCCCGGGGCCGTACGTCTTGGAGACGTACCGCCAGCCGGCCGGGCCGGGCGCGCAGCTGAAGCGCTCTTCGCCGAGCAGCACGTGGTCATGGGTGTCGTGGAGCGAGTACCGGCCGTTGGGCATGCCCCGAAGCCTATGCCGCAGCGTCCGGCCAACCCGCATGCAACCTCGCGGGCGGCGCCCGCATCAGGGAGGCAGGCGGCACGGCGAACGTGCCGCGGGAAAGGAGTGCCCATCGATGGCGAAGCAGCAACGCGACGCCGAGTTCACGGAGTTCGTCGCCTCCAGGGCGGCGTGGCTCCGCAAGGTGGCCTACCTGCTCTGCACCGACTGGCACCGCGCCGACGACCTGGTGCAGGAGACCGTCACCAAGCTGTACGTGCACTGGAACCGGGTGTCCGGGGCGGAGAACACGGACGGCTACGCCAGGACCGTCCTGGTGAACACCTTCCTCGCCGAGCAGCGCTCCCCCTGGGGGCGGTGGACCGCCCGCCGCCGTGACGACGGGGCGCTGCCGGAGGCCGCCGTCTCGGCGCACGACCTGGACGCCTCGGTCGACCTCCGGACGGCCCTCGCCGCACTTCCGCCCCGGCAACGGGCCACTGTGGTGCTCCGCTACTACTGCGACCTCACGGTCGAGCAGACGGCGGAGGCCATGGACTGCTCGACCGGCAACGTCAAGAGCCAGACCTCCCGGGGGCTCGCCGCGCTGCGCCGCCTCCTCGAACTGCGGCCGGCCGTGCCGGCGGAAAGGACCGCCTCGTGAACGACCACTCCGCCCCGGACCACACCGACCCGGGCCTCACCGACCCGACCGAGGCCCGGCTGGCCGCGGAACTCGCGGCACTGGCCGACGCGCCGGCTCCGGCCGCCCGGATGGACACCGCCTGGGCACTGCGCGCGGGCCGCTCCCGGCTGCGGCGCAGGCGGCTCGGGGTACTGGGCGCCGTGGCGGCGGTCGCGCTCGGCGCCACCCTGCTGAGCGCGACGCTGCCCGGCGGGCACCCGGGCCGGGGAGCGGCGGCACCCGCTGCGAGCCCGACCTCGGCCCCCAACAGCCTCCCCCCGCTCGGTCCCGACACCGGCCGCTCCCCGCTGCCGGTCGGGGCGTCCTTCGGCTGGCTGCCCGAGGGTTTCGACGGTGCGACCTACACGGTCGGCTTCAGCGGGCAGCCGACCGCGTTCCAGGCCAAGGCCTTCGGTCCCCAGCAGACCGGGCCGGACGCGCTCGCGTTCAATCGCCAGCTGATCTTCCTGACCCTCTTCGCACCCGGTGAGGTACCCACTGTCGGGAAGGCGGCGACCGGCCAGCAGCTGTACCGGGTGGACGCCGCACCGGTGCACGGGAAGCCGGCGTACTGGGTCGGCACAGGACCGGACAACCCGGCCGGACTCGGGCTGGACCGCGATCTCCGCTGGCAGACCGCCGACGGCCGCTGGGCGGAGCTGCACGGCTCCTACATGAGCGACGCCGACGACGTGCTCAACAAGCTGCACCGGGTCGCCGAGGGGGTCAACGTGGCTCCGCAGGCCGTTCCGCTGCCGTTCAAGATCCACGACGTCCCCGCCGGCTTCACGCCGTCCGGTGCGTCCTTCTCCTACGGTCCCGAGGCGTCCTCCGGCTACCCCTGGTCGGCCTCCGTCAACTACAACTCGGGAAGCGACCAGATCGCGGTCTCCGTCCAGCCCGACGTGCCCCCCGCCGCCGGGTGGGACAACCCGCCCCTGCCCGGCGCCACCCGGCAGCAACAGCCCACCTGCGTCGTCGCGTCCGGTCTCAAGCTGTGCGCGACCTCGTTCCGGGGCGAGGCCCCGTTCGCCTCGGTCGGCGGCTTCGCCGGCTGGCTGGGCCGCTTCACCTCGCTCGGCACCGACCCGGCCGCCTGGACCACCGACGTGCTCGGCTGACCGCCCCCGGACACGCCGGTGGCCGGCGCCCCCGCGAAGGGGACGCCGGCCACCGGACGGGTGCTCAGTAGCGGTACTGCTCCGGCTTGTACGGGCCCTCGACCGGGACGCCGATGTAGTCGGCCTGGTCCTTGGTCAGCGTGGTCAGCTTCACGCCCAGGGCGTCCAGGTGCAGCCGCGCGACCTTCTCGTCGAGGTGCTTCGGCAGCACGTAGACGCCGATCGGGTACTGCTCGGTCTTCGTGAACAGCTCGATCTGCGCGATCGTCTGGTTCGCGAACGAGTTCGACATCACGAACGACGGGTGGCCGGTCGCGTTGCCCAGGTTCAGCAGACGACCCTCGGACAGCATGATGATGGTGTGGCCGTCGGCGAAGCGCCACTCGTGGACCTGCGGCTTGACCTCGGTCTTCACGATGCCGGGCAGCTTGGCCAGGCCCGCGATGTCGATCTCGTTGTCGAAGTGGCCGATGTTGCCCACGATCGCCTGGTGCTTCATCTTCTCCATGTGCGAGGCAAGGATGATGTCCTTGTTGCCCGTCGTGGTGATGAAGATGTCCGCGATCGAGACGACGTCCTCCAGGGTGGTGACCTGGTAGCCGTCCATCGCCGCCTGGAGCGCGCAGATCGGGTCGATCTCGGTGATGATCACGCGGGCGCCCTGGCCGCGCAGCGACTCCGCGCAGCCCTTGCCCACGTCGCCGTAGCCGGCGACGACGGCGACCTTGCCGCCGATCAGGACGTCGGTGGCACGGTTGATGCCGTCGATCAGCGAGTGACGGCATCCGTACTTGTTGTCGAACTTCGACTTGGTGACGGCGTCGTTGACGTTGATCGCCGGGAACAGCAGCTGGCCGTCACGGTGCATCTCGTACAGGCGGTGGACACCGGTGGTGGTCTCCTCGGTCACGCCCTTGATGGTGGCGGCGACCTCGGTCCACTTGTTCGGGGTGTCCTTGAGGGTGCGGTTCAGCAGCTCCAGGATGATCCGGAACTCGTCGTTGTCCGCGGTGGACGGGTCCGGAGCGGCACCGGCCTTCTCGAACTCGACGCCCTTGTGGATCAGGAGGGTGGCGTCGCCGCCGTCGTCCAGGATCATGTTCGGGGTCTGGCCGTTCGGCCAGGTCAGCGCCTGCTCGGTGCACCACCAGTACTCGTCCAGCGTCTCGCCCTTCCAGGCGAAGACCGGCACGCCCTGCGGGTTCTCCGGGGTGCCCTCCGGGCCGACCGCGATCGCGGCGGCCGCGTGGTCCTGGGTGGAGAAGATGTTGCACGAGCACCAGCGGACCTCGGCGCCGAGGGCGGTGAGGGTCTCGATCAGCACGGCGGTCTGCACGGTCATGTGCAGCGAGCCGGTGATCCGGGCGCCGGCCAGCGGCTGCGAAGCGGCGTACTCCGCACGGATGGACATCAGGCCGGGCATCTCGTGCTCGGCCAGCTGGATCTCCTTGCGCCCGAACGGCGCCAGGGAAAGGTCGGCGACCTTGAAGTCACCGGTGATGTCGGTCGACATGCGTCTGCTCCTCGCTGATGGGGTGGGGAACGGCCAAGGTCCTCAGGGTGCGTCACAGCGCGGCGGGCCGCACGGGTGCACGGCAACGCCGGACGGGTCGGTCCGCGGTGGGACCGGCCTCCTGCTGCTCAGCACATTCCGTCGGAGGACCTCTCTCCCTCGACCGGCGCGCGCCCTGGGGCACGGGCCGCCGATCGACCGCCATCAGCAGCGACGTTCTGGCTCTGGTGACGAATCTACACCGGCGGCCCCGGGACCAGGCCCGGTACGACCGGATTCGGCCGCCGGTCCCGGTCCGGACGGGCTCAGTGCGCGCCCGGCACCGGACCGCCGGGGGTGGCGTACGGGTCGTCGCCCGCGGCCTCCTTCTCGGCGCTGTAGATGTCCGGCTCCAGGTAGATGACGCGGGCGATCGGGACGGCCCGGCGGACGCGCACCTCGGCGGCGTCGATCGCGTCGGCCACCTGCGCCGCGGTGTCCTCGGCGTTGACCGCGATCTTGGCGGCGACCAGCAGCTCCTCGGGGCCGAGGTGCATGGTGCGCATGTGGATGACGCGGGTGACGGTGTCGTGGTCCACCAGGGCGTCGCGGATCTGCGCCACCACCTCGTCGTGGGCGGACTCCCCGATCAGCAGCGACCTGGTCTCCAGCGCCAGCACGAGCGCGATGGCGATCAGCAGCAGACCGATCGACAGGGTGCCGATGCCGTCCCAGACGCCGTTCCCGGTGATCGCGGTCAGGCCGACGCCGAACAGCGCCAGCACCAGGCCGATCAGCGCGCCGGTGTCCTCCAGCAGGACGACCGGCAGCTCCGGCGCCTTGGCCCGGCGGATGTAGGCGGGCCAGCCGTGCGTGCCCTTGTCCTTGACCGCCTCGCGGAACGCCGTGAAGAACGACCAGGCCTCCAGCGCGATGGCGAGGACCAGCACGCCGACCGGCCAGTACCAGTTGTCCAGCTCGTGCGGGTGGGCGATCTTCTCGTAGCCCTCGTAGACGGCGAACATGCCACCGACGCTGAACAGCACGATCGAGACCAGGAAGGCGTAGATGTACCGCTCGCGCCCGTACCCGAAGGGGTGCTCGGGGGTGGCCCGGCGCTGCGAGCGCTTGCCGCCGACCAGCAGCAGCACCTGGTTGCCGGAGTCGGCCAGCGAGTGGACGCCCTCGGCCAGCATCGAGGAGGAGCCGGAGAACGCGAAGGCCACGAACTTGCTGACTGCGATCCCCAGGTTCGCGGACAGGGCCGCGACCAGGGCCTTGGTACCGCCTTCGGTGCTCATGCTCGGGATGGTCCCTCCGCCGGGGGCCGTACAGCCCGCGCTCAGTCGTCGTCGAGCGCATACGGTACCGGGCCGCCCGTCCGCGTTCAGGACTGTGCGGCTGCGAGCCCCAGGTAGACGGCGGCGAAGTCGGTCAGCGCGACCAGGTCGGCCAGCGCGTGCAGCGGATCGGGCCGGGCACTGGCGTACTCGGTGATCCGGACGTCGTGGGCTTCGGCCAGCCGGTGCGCGCGGGCGGCACCGAAGCTGCGCGGGCCCTCGTCGTCGGCCGGGACCTCGGCCGGGCCGGCGTCCTCCTCCGCTCCCCCGGCACCGCCGCCGGCCGCACCGGCGGGGGCCGGGACGTGCCGCAGCAGCAGCACCTGGAGGTGCAACGGGTCCGGCTCCTCGACCCGGTCGCGGAAGAAGTCGTCGGGGTCTGCCCCCGCGCCGAGCTGTCCGGTGAACATGCCGCGGTGCGCGGTGAGCACCTGCGGGAGCTGCCCGGCCAGCGCCGGACGGCCGGCCCGCTCGGCCAGCTGCGCGGCGAACCGGGTGACGGCCGCCCCCGCCACCGGGCCCTCGGCCCAGAGCAGCGGGACGGTGCCGGCCAGCCGGGCGGCCAGGCCCTTGGCCGGGTTGGTGTACGCGGCGGCGTCCGGCCGGCAGCGGACGGCGGACGCGTCCAGCAGGTCGGCGGTGGCGGCGAGCGCGTCGTACGGCAGCTGCGTGACGCCGAGCTTCTGGGTGAGCGCGAGCAGCGGGGTGAGGTGGGCCCAGAGCGCGGCCGGGTCCTCGGCCGGCAGGTCGGGCTCGGCGGCCGCCCCGGACGACGGCGCGCCGTCGTCCGGCAGGTTCGGCGGGACGTACGGCAGCGGCAGCGCGCGCACCTGGAGGGCGGCCTCGGCGAGCGGGCTGCCGGCCGGGGCGGTGACCACGATGGCGCAGCCGCGGGCGTAGGCCTGCTCGGCGAGGGCGATCAGGCCCTGCTCGCCGCCGGCGGCGGAGCTGACCACCAGCAGGTCTAGCGGCCCGGCCCAGCCGGGGAGCTGCCAGACCAGCCCGGCGGTGAAGACGGGCGGGGCGGCGGCCCGGTCGGTGCGCGGGACGTACGCGGCGTCGGCCGGCTCCAGCGGGGTGACCAGGGTGGCGGTGCCGGCCAGGGCGGCCAGGATCCCGGCCGCGGTCAGGGCGCTGCCGTGGCCGGCGACCAGCACCGCGCGCGGGCGGCCGTCGGGGCGCAGCCGGTCGACGCCGGCCGCGTCGGCGAGCCTCAGTGCGGTCCGCACCCGGGCGCCGGCACCGGCCAGGGCGAGCAGGGCTCGGTCGTGGTCGGCGCGCTGGAGGGCGGCCGGGTCGTCGAGCAGGGTGTCGTCGAGCATGCGGCGGGCCTCCGGCTGCTGGCTGGGCGCTGAGGGCTGCGGGGTCGGGGTACGGGTGTCCGCCCCAAGGATCAGGCCGGGCGGCGGGCCTCGTCCACCAGCAGCACCGGAATGCCGTCGCGGACGGGGTAGGCGAGGCCGCAGTTCTCGCCGGTGCAGAGCAGCTCGGGGTGGTCCTCGGTGCCGCCCTCGGTGAGCGCGGCCCGGCACTGCGGGCAGACCAGGATCTCCAGCAGGAAGGATTCGAGCTTCATGGCGTTCGGGCTCCCAGTCTCAGGATGGCAGGGGTCGGAGGGGTGGCACAGCAGTGCCCCGGCCGAGAGGAAACCCTACCGGCCGGGGCACCACGGGCGTGCGTCAGGCGCGTGCGCGGGGACGCGTGCGTCCGGACCGGGTCCGGGCCGCGCGCGTCCGGGCCGCGTCCGTCAGGCGCGGACGATGGCGAGGACGCCGTCGCGCAGCTCGGCCATCCTCGCCGGGTCCTTGGCCTCGACGTTGAGGCGCAGCAGCGGCTCGGTGTTGGAGGCGCGCAGGTTGAACCACCAGTCCGGGCCGGCCACGGTGAGGCCGTCCAGCTCGTCCACCGTGGTGCCTTCCAGGCCGGCGTAGGCGGCGCGGACGGCGGCCGAGCGGTCGGCCTGGTCGGCGACGGTGCTGTTGATCTCGCCGGAGGCGGCGTAGCGGTCGTACTCGGCGGTCAGCGCCGAGAGGGTGCCCGGCTGCCCGCCGAGGGCGGCCAGCACGTGCAGCGCGGCGAGCATGCCGGTGTCGGCGCGCCAGAAGTCGCGGAAGTAGTAGTGCGCGGAGTGCTCGCCGCCGAAGACGGCGTCGGTCTCGGCCATCTCCTGCTTGATGAAGGAGTGCCCGACGCGGGTGCGGACCGGCTTGCCGCCGAGCTCGCGGACCACCTCGGGGACGGTCCAGGAGGTGATCAGGTTGTGGATGATGGTCGGCTCGTCCTCGCCGGCGGCCCGGGCGCGGGCGATCTCGCGCGCGGCGACCAGGGCGGTGATCGCGGACGGGGAGACCGGCTCGCCGCGCTCGTCGACGACGAAGCAGCGGTCGGCGTCGCCGTCGAACGCCAGGCCGAGGTCGGCGCCGACCTCGCGCACCTTGGCCTGGAGGTCGACCAGGTTCTTGGGGTCGAGCGGGTTGGCCTCGTGGTTGGGGAAGGTGCCGTCCAGCTCGAAGTACATCGGGACGAGCTCGATCGGCAGGCCGTCGAAGACAGTCGGCACGGTGTGGCCGCCCATGCCGTTGCCGGCGTCGACGGCCACCTTGAGCGGGCGGATCGCGGTGAGGTCGACCAGGCCGAGGAGGTGGTCGGCGTAGCCGCGCAGGGTGTCCTGGGTGGACAGCCCGCCGGGCTTCACGTCGAGCGCCGGGACGGTGACGGTGTCGTCCTCGCCGGTCCAGGACTCGACCAGCTCGCGGATCTCGGCGAGGCCGGTGTCCTGGCCGACCGGGGCGGCGCCGGCCCGGCAGAGCTTGATGCCGTTGTACTGGGCCGGGTTGTGGCTGGCGGTGAACATCGCGCCGGGCAGGTCGAGCCGGCCGCTGGCGTAGTACAGCTGGTCGGTCGAGCAGAGGCCGATCTCGACCACGTCGGCGCCGTACGCGGCGGCGCCCTCGGCGAAGGCCCGGCTGAGCGACGGGGAGGAGGGCCGCATGTCGTGGCCGACCACGATCGCGGACGCTCCGGTGACCTGCACGAACGCGGCGCCGAAGGCGCGCGCGAGGCTCTCGTCCCACTGGTCCGGGACCACGCCTCGTACGTCGTACGCCTTCACGAGCTGCTTGAGGTCGCGCACTGCGGCTCCACCCTGGTTCTCTGTCTGATCGGCGGGCTGGTCGCCCATGGTCACGATACGTCCGAGTGCGGCACCGGTGAGTGCCCGGACAGGGGGGCAGCGTACCGGGAGGCGGCGGACGGCCGGTCCGCGGTGTGGGTGGGGGACGGCCCGGCCGGGGCTCAGTTGTCGGGCGAGCGCAGCACGCGCAGGTGCCCGCGGCGGCCGGCCTCGGTGGACTCGCCCTCGGAACCGCGCCCCTGACGGGGGGTCTGCGGACGGGCGGCCTCGCGGACGGCGTTGGCGAGCGCTTCGAGGTCGTCGCTGCTGCGGCGCAGCGGGCCGGCCTCGGCGGCGAGCCGGACCACCTCCCAGCCGCGCGGGGCGGTGAGGCGCTCGGCGTGCTCGGCGCACAGGTCGTAGCAGTGCGGCTCGGCGTAGGTCGCGAGCGGGCCGAGGACGGCGGTGGAGTCCGCGTAGACGTACGTCAGCGTCGCGACGGCCGGTCGGCCGCACGCGGTCCGCGAACAACGACGTACAGAGCTCACGAGGGTGGACGGTACAGCACTCCCCGCCGGGGAGCGAAGACCGCCTGCCCGGAGGGTGTGCCGTGTCGCGGTCCGCGCGCCTCGGAGACGGCGTCCGCCACGGTCGGCGGACGCTTCGCACGGCGCGCCCCTCCCGTGCCTCGCCAGCTCCGCCCGGCCTGGTGTGCGCCTGCCGCCGCAGGCGTTTCGGCGTCGGGGTGGTCCACTTCCGACCGTCCAAGGACTACCCTCGGCAGTGATATGGACAGCTCTGCACCGCAGTCATCGACGGGACCTTCGCGCCGCCCCCGGCACCGCGACCGGCA
This sequence comes from Kitasatospora sp. NPDC056181, assembly GCF_042266225.1. Classification (NCBI taxonomy): domain Bacteria; kingdom Bacillati; phylum Actinomycetota; class Actinomycetes; order Kitasatosporales; family Streptomycetaceae; genus Kitasatospora; species Kitasatospora sp. NPDC056181. The sequence continues at coordinate 23,253 of NZ_JBHJUK010000098.1, read as the reverse complement.
CGGCCGGGGTCTGCGCGGCCCGCTGGCGCCTCCGCAGGTGCCGATCTCGCTCACCCGCTCCGAGTTGTTCGACGACTACGTGCGGGAGTCCGTGGAGCGCCTCGAACGGCGTTGGCCGCAGTTGATCGAGGTGGAGTTCGCCGTCCAGGAGGTGCCGCTGCACGAGGCGGACGGGCCGGACGCGGACGGCGGGGTGCCGCTGGGCCGGGTGTCGCCGGGGCAGCAGGGGCGGAAGAGTCAGATCGTGGTGTACCGGCGGCCGGTGGAGATCCGGGCGAAGTCCCGGGAGGACCGCGCTGCGCTGGTGCACGAGATCCTGATCGAGCAGGTGGCGGAGTTGCTGGGGCTGTCGCCGGACGCCATCGACCCCCGGTACGACGAGGACTGAGCCACCGACGACGAGGGGGCGGTACCCGGACTGCGGGTACCGCCCCCTCGTCGTCGCGTCGGGTCAGCGCAGTACGACGCCCGGGTCCTGGGCGGCCTGCGGGACCTTGACGCTGCTGCGGTCGTCGCGCAGCGCCTGGACGGTGAACATCGGCACGTCCTTGGTGGTGATCGCCAGCATCCGGGCGGCCGCGACCGGCCCGCCGGAGACGGTCTCCACGGTGAGCGCGAAGCTGCCGTTCAGCCCGCCGGGCTCGGGCGCCGGGATGGCGACCGTACCGCCGGCCGGCAGCTGGACGTCCTTGCTGACCGGGGTGCCGCCGCCGGTGCCGGCCGAGGCCGTGACCTTGACCGTGGCGGCTTCGCCGGTGGAGGTGAGGAAGAGCGTGCTCGCGCCGCCGCCCCGGTTGTCGGCCACGGTGGCGCGGGCGCCGACCGGGACGGTGCCGGTCAGCCAGGCCGCGTCGGACTTGCCGTTCTGGCCGGCGCGGTCGACCCGCAGGCCGGCCACGACCGGGGTGGCGTGCTTGTCGTCGCTGGGCGACAGCCGCAGGCCGGCCACCTCGTCGCGGGTGACCTTGCCGAGGTCGACGGCGGCCACCATGCCGGCCTTGACGTGGATGGACTCGTTGCCGGCCGGGGTGAACCAGCCGTTCTTGCCGGAGAGCTGGATCTTCAGGTCGGCGTCGTCCTCCGGCGGTGCCCAGACCACCAGGTGGGCACCGGCGGTGTCGGCCGGCAGGCCGGGGAGCACCTGGGTGGGCGCCGGGTCGGCCGAGGCGGGGATCCAGTCGGCGCCCTTGCTGCCGTCGGCCGCGTGCAGGGCGGCGCCGACCCGGCCGGTGCGGGCCACCACGTGCACGGCGAGGTCGGCGACCTGGCCCTTGCTGATCGTCGGCAGCAGGACGGACTGCGAGCTGCCGGGGGCGACGGTGATGCCGTTGGCCGCGTCGTTCTCGATCAGGCCCTTGTCGCCGTACAGCTTGATGTCGACGACGGCCGCGGTGTTCTCGGTGTTGACCAGGCTGACGTAGTCCGTGCGGTCGCCGGCCGTGCTGGCGCCGGCGAACCAGAAGCCGGTGCCGGCCGGGGTGCAGGTGATGCCGGACAGGCCGAGCCCGCGCTGCTCGGTGACGGTGGTGGTCTGGGTGACGGTGAAGCCGGGCGCGAGCGCGCCGGTGGCGACCGCCCCGCCGCCGGGCGCGGTGTCGCCGTTGGCCGCGGGGCCGGTCACCGGGGTGCCGGGCTTGGCCAGGGTCAGCCTCGCGTCGCTGGGCACGCCGCCCTTGGCGGGGGCGGGCGCGCCGGAGGCGGACGGCGCCGGGGTGGCCGGGGCCGCGGACGGCGTCGCCGAGGGCGCGGCGGTCGGCGGGGTGGCGGGGGCGGCCGCGTCGGAGATCCAGCCGGCCCCTGCGGCGGCGCCGTCCGCCGCGGCCGCGCCGCCGGGCGGGGTGTAGGCGGTGAGGCTGGTCGAGCCGGTCAGGCCCTGGAGCGGCTGCGGGCAGACCGCACCCGTCCGCTCGACCTGCGCCGAGGTGGCGGCGCCGCCCTGGTCGGCCCCGGCCGGTGCGGCCGGCGGGCGCAGCTCGGCGATGCCGAACACCACGGCGAGCACGGCCGCGGCGGCCAGCAGCGACTGGGTGGTCCTCGTCCCCCCGGACGACCGGGGGGCACCGGCGGGTCCGGCGGAGAACGCGGCGTCGTCCGCCTGCGGTGCGCCGTCCTGGTCCGTGGACCTCTTCTTGAACGCGGGCTTCTTCATCGCGGGTCAGCTCCCCGATCCGTGGTGGTACCGGCCCGGGCCGTTGGGGTGGTCGGGATCGTGCGGGTCCCCCGGGCTGGCCGGGTCGTAGTACGTCTCGCCCTGCGACTGCCCCGGCACCCAGGGCTGCGCACCGTCCTGCTGGTACTGGTCGTAGCCGTACTGCTGGTCCTGCCCGTACTGCTCGTAGCCCGCCTGCTCGTAGCCCGCCTGGCCGCCCTGCTGCGGGTAGGCCTGCTGCTGGTAGCCGTCGGGGCCGTACCCCTGGCCGCCGTAGGGCGCGGCCACCGGCTGCTGGGCGGCGTACGGGTCGTAGCTGTACGGGTCGGCCTGCTGGTAGCCCTGGTACGGGTCGGCGTACGGCTCGCTCTCCTGGGCCTCGGCGGCCGCGCGGACCGCCCCGGCCGGCGGGTCGCCGGCGGGCCGGGCCGGGATCGCGCCCGGCCGGCCCTCGTACACGCCGTCCCCGTCCGGCTCCCCCTCGCCGCCCTCGCGTTCGGCCATCCGGCGGGCGCGGCGGCTGCCGGGGGCGGGCGCCTGCGCCTGGGCGGCGGCGGCCAGTGCGGCGGCGGCGACCACCTCCTCGGGCAGGTCGTCGTCCTTGTTGCTGCGGCGGCCGGGCAGGGCCAGCACCAGGATGGTCAGGCCGAGCAGCAGCTGGGCCCAGACCCAGCCGGTGTGCAGCAGGCCGCCCTCACGGGTGACGACCAGCTTGCCGCCGCCGGCGGGGAGCTTGAAGCCCTGCGCCCAGCCGTCGACGGTGGTGGACTCCAGCGCGGTGCCGTCCAGGGTGGCCTTCCACTCCGGGGCGGCGGCCTCGGCGAGGCGGAGCACCCGGCCGTCGGGGCCGGCCGGGACGGTGGTGTCGAGGTCGCGCTCGCCGGACGGGACCACCACGGGGGTGGCGCCGGGGGCGGTGATCAGGGCGCGGGTCGCCGGGGTGCCGTTGACCTGCCAGAGCGAGGCGGTGCCGTCCTGGTTGGCCTTGACCAGGCCGGGGGTGGTGTCCAGGACCTCCTTGAAGGCGGTCACCGCCGGCTGGTCCACCAGCACGTAGGCGATGCCGTAGCCGGACAGCGCGCCGGCCTGGTCGGCTCCGGAGCCGGCCAGCAGGCTGCCGACCACCTTGTCCAGGCCCGCGGTGGTGCCCGTCTGCGGGTCGACCGTGGACTCGGCCTGGCCGAGCGTCAGGCCGGCGCCGCGCACCAGGGTGTAGCGGACGGAGCCGCCCTTCGGGTCGCCGGTGACGACGAGGGTGCGGGCGCGGTCGGTGGTGCCGGCCTCCTCGGCGATGAACGCCGGCACCTGGGCGGCCTGCGCCCGGTGCAGCGGGCCGTCGGCGCCGGTGACGGCCCACCAGAGGCCGGTGCCCAGCGGGGCGAGCACCGCGGCGGCCACCACCAGGGCGGCGACCGGCTGGCGCCAGCCGAAGGCGATGCCGGCCACGCGGGCGTTGGCGCCGTCGGCGCCGATCGCGGCGGCGGCCAGCAGGGCGATGCCGGCGAGCAGGGTGGCCGGGCCGGCCCAGGCGGGCACGGCCGGGCCGCCGGAGGCGGGGGTCACCGACGTGCCGGCGACCGCGACCGCGAAGACCATGGAGGCCCCGGCGGCGCCCCAGGCGGCGAGCACCGCACGGCGGCGGTCGGCGCGCAGCAGGGCGGCCAGCGCGGCGAGCACCACGCCCGCCGAGAACCAGACCGGCGGCACCCCGGCGCCGCCGGGGTTGACCAGCACCAGGCCGAGCGCACTGGCTTCGCCGCCGTGCAGACCGGGCAGGCCGGCCTCCAGCAGCAGCCGCTGCGGGTGCGAGAGCACCTGGAGCGACCAGGGCGCGAGCACCAGGACCGGCACCGCGAGGATCACCAGGACGCGCAGCCCGAGCAGGCGCAGCGCCTGCGCGCCGGAGCCGAACGCCCCGCCGCGCACCACGGCGGCGGCCAGCATGGCCAGGCAGAGCGGCACGGCCAGCGCCCAGACCAGCGGGACGAAGGCGGTGGCCAGGGTGAGGAGCAGGACGGCCATCCAGACGGGCCGCCAGCCGGGCCGGGCGCCCTTGGCGGCGCTCTCGGCGCGGATGCCGAGGCCTGCGGCGATCGCGGCGGCACGGGCCAGCGGCGGCAGCAGGACGGCCAGCACGGCGGTGCCGATCCGGCCCTGGGCGAGCGCGCCGGTGGCGGCGGGCAGCAGCGCGTAGGTGGCGCTGGCCCAGGCGCGGACCAGCTTGGAGTCGAGCAGCGGCCGGGAGACCAGGTACGAGCTGACGGCGGCGAGCGGCACCGAGAGGACGACCAGCAGGGTGACCGCGAGGTCGGCGTGGTCGAACAGCATCCAGGAGAGCACCGCGAGCACGCCGAGGTACGGCGGCGCCGCGGCGGTGGAGCCGGTGCCGATGGGGTGCCAGGCGTCCGCGTACATCGACCACAGGCCGTCGGCCCCGCCGGTGGCGGGCAGCAGCGCGCCGCCGAAGAGGTCGCCGGAGCCGAGCAGGCCGCGGCAGGCGACCAGGGCGAAGACCAGCAGGGCGGCGAAGAGCACGGGTGCCGGGCGCCGGGCCAGCTTCTTGATCAGCGCGAACTGCTCGACGACCAGGTCCTCGTTGTCCTCGTCGCCCGGCCCGGCCTCGACCGAGCCGTGCCGGCCGGCCCCGGAGTCGTCGCCGCCCCCTATGCCGAGGGAGCCGATGACGCCCTCGACGGCGAGGCGCGCGGTGGCGCCGGGCGCGGGGAAGAGCGTCCGGTCGTCGAGCGCGTCGGCGGCCCGCGACCGGGCCCGGCGCTTGCGGGCGCCCATCAGCCGCGGCAGCCGGACCAGTTCGTGGCCGAGGCCGGCCAGTTCGTCGAAGGCCTGCTTCGGGTCCTTGCCCAGCAGGTTGGTGACGACCCGCAGCAGGGTGCCGAGCACCAGCCGGAGCAGGACGTAGGGGAAGAGCGCGCCCTTGGAGTTGGCGAGCAGGGTGTAGACGGCGCCGGCCTTGTCCACCCGGTGCGGGTGGGTGGGGCCGCAGTCGATGACGCGGCGCTCGCGGCTGGCCGCCTCGGCGTGGCGCAGCACGGCGTCGGGGGCGACCACGACCCGGTGGCCCGCGGCGTTGACCCGCCAGCAGAAGTCGGTGTCGTCGCGCATCAGCGGCAGCGCCTTGTCGAAGCCGCCGAGCTCCTCGAAGACGTCGCGGCGCACCAGCATGCCGGCGGTGGAGACGGCGAGCACCGGGCGGACCTGGTCGTGCTGGCCCTGGTCCTGCTCGCGGCGGTCCAGGCCGGTCCAGCGGCGGCCGGAGCGGGCGATCGTGACGCCCACTTCGAGCAGCTGGCGGCGGTCGTACCAGCTGCGCAGCTTGGGGCCGATGACGGCGGCGCTGGGCGTGGAGTCGGCGACCTGGAGCAGCCGGCGCAGCGCGTCGGTCTGCGGCTCGCAGTCGTCGTGCAGGAGCCAGAGCCACTCGACGGGCTGGGTCTCGCGGGGTCCGCCGCGGCCGAGGTCGTCCTCGTGGCCGAGCGGGTCGCCGAAGTCGTCCCAGCCGCCGGTGACCGGGTCGTACCCGGAGGGGTCGAGCCGGTAGGGGAGGTCCTCCGGGCGCAGCGGCGGGCTGTTGAAGACGGCCTCGCCGACGGCGGTGCCGAAGCCGGCCCGGCGGCCGAGGACGATCGGGCCGCTCTCCGGGAGCCACTCGGCGAGGGTGTCGGCGAGCAGCTGCGGGGAGTTGTCGGTGGAGCCGGTGTCGACGGCGAGCACCCGCTGGACCTGGCGGTCCTGGCCGAGCAGGCCGGCCAGGGCCTGCGGAAGCCAGCGGGCGCCGTCGTGCGAGACGATCACCGCGGTGACCAGGTGGCGCGGGTAGGCGGGCGGCCTGGCAGCGGTGAAGCCGCTCTGGTGGCTGTAGACGGTCATCGAGTGCGCGGGCCCCAGTTCTCGGTGGACACAGCCGGTGAACGGCAACCGGATGGCGCACCACACTAACGGCTCCGGATGGCGCCTTTGTCCGCGGTGTCCGTGGAGAGGCCGTGCACGGGGAGTGCCGGGGAGGCCCCGCACGGGTCCCGGAACACAAAAGCGCCCCACCACCGCGGTGAGGCGCCCGTACAGCTCTGTGGTTGTCGGAGGGTCAGCAGGGTCAGGGGCCGACCCGTCAGACCGCGCTCTTCTTGAGCCGGCGGCGCTCGCGCTCGGAGAGGCCGCCCCAGATGCCGAACCGCTCGTCGTTGGCGAGGGCGTACTCCAGGCACTCGGAGCGGACCTCACAGGCGAGGCAGACCTTCTTGGCCTCGCGGGTGGAGCCGCCCTTCTCCGGGAAGAAGGACTCGGGGTCGGTCTGGGCGCACAGCGCGCGCTCCTGCCAGCCGAGTTCCTCTTCCTCCTCCTCGATGCCGTCACCGATCAACAGCTCAAAGAGCTCGCTCATGTGGCGCGCCTCCTCTGCCCCTATTTGGCGTCCCCGTGGTTGCCGTTGCCTCGTGCGGCGGACGACACGAGTGAAATTACAGATGCGTCACTCTGGCCCAGTCAAGCCGAGCTCTGGTATTGGGGCCAGGATTCACTCCCCGGCACCAAGCCGTTACGAATAGTGTACATATTCGGACACATCGGACTATCTGCCCGGATGCCATCGAACCCTGCACAACCATCCGCCGAGTGACGCGCGGTCACCGTCACAGGCCGGTCATCGGCCTGCCTTCCCGGCGATCTTCTCATCGAAACATAGAGGGTGATTTATCACCCCATCGGGTACTTCATGACCTAACCCGCCCGAATGCCCCACCTCCGGAGTTGACACCGGCCCCCCGCGTGCGGTCTCCTTTCATCCATGTCAGAGTTCGCCAGCACCCGGAGCGGTTCCACGCTTCGCCATGCCGTGAACTCTTGTTGTCGCCTCTGTTCCTGCTGTATCTAGGCGCCCGCAGTCCCACCGCGCGCCGCCCAGGAACCACAGAGGCCGCCCGCGATTCCCGCCCCAGGACATCCCGGATCCGGCTGATCCCCGACGAACCAGCCGTTATCCGAGGACGACTCGTGCGAATGACCCGCATCCGCAAGCGGAACCGCGACCGCAACAAGCCCGCCCGCCAGGGCCTCGCGCCGGCCACCCCGGCGCCCGCCCGCGCCGACCACTCCGCGCCCCCCGTTCACCCGTGGGCCGACGGCCTGAGCGACGTCTCCATCGCCGGCGACCCGCTCGCCTTCCCGCACCTGGCCCGCACCGACCTGCCCAGCCACCCCACCACCGTCGCCGGCTACGCCCGGCTGGTCCGCGAGATCGCCGCCGACCGGACCCGCTGGGAGCCGCTGGTCCGCTACGACGCGCTCACCCGCTGGTACGCCCGGCTGGAGACCGGCCCCGGCTACGAGGTCTGGCTGCTCAGCTGGCTGCCCGGCCAGAGCAGCGGCTTCCACGACCACGGCACGTCCTCCGGGGTGATGACCGTCGTCCAGGGCGAGCTGATCGAGCGCTCCCTCACGCACGCCGGCGAGGGTGCCCGCACCCTCCGGCCCGGCGGGCAGCGGGTGTTCTCCTCCGGCTACCTGCACGAGGTCGTCAACGGCGCGCTGGAACCCGCCGTCTCCATCCACCTCTACACGCCGGGCCTGACCGAGATGAACCAGTACGGCGGCGCCGTCGTCCCCGAGCAGCACCCGCAGGAGCAGGCCGGGGCCCGCTGACGGCGGGCGGCGGCGACGGTCGGGCTGACGACCTGTCGGGCCGTGGCAGGATGGGCGCATGCGCATCGTGGCACTGGCAGGCGGGATCGGCGGAGCGCGTTTCCTGCGCGGACTCCGGGAGGCCATCGGTCCGGAGGACGAGATCACCGTCATCGGCAACACCGGTGACGACATCCATCTCTACGGTCTGAAGGTCTGCCCCGACCTCGACACCGTCATGTACACCCTCGGCGGCGGCATCCACGAGGAGCAGGGCTGGGGCCGGGCCGACGAGACCTGGTCGATCAAGGCCGAGATGAAGGAGTACGGCGTCGGCCCGGAGTGGTTCGGGCTCGGCGACCGCGACTTCGCCACCCACCTCGTCCGCAGCCAGATGCTCACCGCCGGGTACACCCTCAGCCAGGTCACCGAGGCGCTCTGCGTGCGCTGGCAGCCGGGCGTCCGGCTGCTGCCGATGAGCGACGACCGGGTCGAGACCCACGTCAGGATCACGGACGGGGACGGCACCCGGGCGGTCCACTTCCAGGAGTACTGGGTCCGGCTGCACGCCGCCGTGGACGCCGAGGCGATCATCCCGGTCGGTGCGGACACCGCCAAGCCCGCCCCCGGCGTGCTGGAGGCGCTCGCCGCCGCCGACGTGATCCTCTTCCCGCCGTCCAACCCGGTCGTCTCGATCGGCACCATCCTCGCCGTGCCCGGCATCCGGGCCGCCGTCGCCGCCGCCTCCGCGCCCGTGGTCGGGCTCTCCCCGATCATCGGCGGCGCGCCGGTGCGCGGCATGGCCGACAAGGTGCTCGCCGCCGTCGGTGTCGAGGCCACCGCGGAGGCCGTCGCACTGGACTACGGCTCCGAGCTCCTGGACGGCTGGCTGGTGGACACCGCCGACGAGGCCGCGGTCGCCGCCGTCGAGGCCGGCGGGATCGCCTGCCGCGCCGTACCGCTGCTGATGACCGACGTCGCCGCCACCGCCGAGATGGCCCGGGCCGCGCTGGCGCTCGCCGAGCAGGTCCGCGGATGACCCTGCACATCCTCCCGGTCGGGGGCCTGCCCGAGATCGACGCCGACGCCGACCTGGCCGGCCTGATCGCCAAGGCCGGCAGCTACGAGGACGGCGACATCCTGCTCGTCACCTCGAAGATCGTCAGCAAGGCGGAGGGGCGGCTCGTGCACGCCGCCGACCGCGAGGCCGCGATCGACGCCGAGACCGTCCGGGTGGTCGCCCGGCGCGGCCCGGCCCGGATCGTCGAGAACCGCAACGGGCTGGTGATGGCCGCCGCCGGCGTCGACGCCTCCAACACCGCCCCCGGCACCGTGCTGCTGCTGCCCGAGGACCCGGACGCCTCCGCCCGCGCCCTGCGCGCCCGCCTCCAGGAGCTCACCGGCCGCCGGCTCGCCGTCGTCGTCACCGACACCTTCGGCCGGCCCTGGCGCAACGGGCTCATCGACGTCGCCATCGGCGTCGCCGGGCTGCCCGTCCTGGAGGACCACCGGGGCCGCACCGACAGCCACGGCAACGAGCTGACGCTGTCCGTCACCGCCGTCGCCGACGAGCTCGCCGCCGCCGGCGACCTGGTCAAGGGCAAGGCCACCGGCACCCCGGTCGCGGTGGTCCGCGGCCTCGGCCACCTGGTCACCGCCGAGGACGGCGAAGGCTCCCGGCCGCTGATCCGCGCCGCCGCCGACGACATGTTCCGGCTCGGCACCTCCGAGGCGCTGCGGCAGGCCGTCACCCTGCGGCGCACCATCCGCTCCTTCACCACCGAGCCCGTCGACCCGGGCGCCGTCCGCCGGGCCGTCGCCGCCGCCGTCACCGCGCCCGCCCCGCACCACACCACGCCCTGGCGGTTCGTGCTGCTGGAGTCGGCCGGGACCCGCACCCGGCTGCTGGACGCGATGCTCGGCGCCTGGCAGCGCGACCTGCGCGAACTCGACGGCTGGGACGACGCCAGGATCGCCCGCCGGACCGCCCGCGGCGACGTCCTGCGCGACGCGCCGTACCTGGTCGTCCCCTGCCTGGTGATGGACGGCTCGCACGACTACCCCGACGAGCGCCGCGCCGCCGCCGAGCGCGAGATGTTCACCGTCGCCATCGGCGCCGCCGTGCAGAACCTGCTGGTCGCCCTCACCGGCGAGGGCTACGGCTCCGCCTGGGTCTCCTCGACCATGTTCTGCCGCGACACCGTCCGCGAGACCCTCGGCCTGCCCGCCGGCTGGGACCCGATGGGCGCCGTCGCGGTCGGCCGCCCGGCCGAACCCCCGCGCGAGCGCCCCGAGCGCGGCGCGGACGCCTTCATCGAGGTCCGGTAGGGCTCACCACCGGCGGTACACGTCCCGGCGGTTGCCGACGGTGACCGCGGGGACGGCCGTCACGTCGCCCTGCACCCCGAACGCGGACCGGGCGGTGAGCGGGGCGGCGTCGCCCTCCTTCACCGCCCGCGGTGGTCGTTGGGGGTGAGGCGCGGGCCGTAGCGGGGGGCGTGGGTGCCGGTGGCCAGCAGGAGGCGGCAGAGGCGGTGCCGGTGGGGGCGGTACGGCTCCAGGAGGGCGAGCATCTGGGCGTCGTCGCTGCGGGGCCGGCCGGCCAGGGCCCAGCCGACCAGGTTGGGCAGGTGGTAGTCGCCCACCGAGACCGCGTCCGGGTCGCCGTTGCTGCGCTGGAGGGTCTCGGCGGCCGTCCAGATCCCGACGCCCGGCACCGCCGTGAGCCGGGCGAAGGCCTCGGTGTGGCCCATCGCGGCGGCCTCCTCCAACCGCGGGGCCAGCCGGACGGCGCGCACGACCGTCGCCGAGCGCTTCGGGTCCACGCCCGCCCGGTGCCACTCCCAGCTGGGGAGCAGCGCCCACTCGCGGGCCGACGGCGACACCCGCATGCCCTCGGCCGGGCCGGGCGCCGGGGTGCCGAAATCGCGCAGCAGCGTCCGCCAGGAGCGGTATGCCTCGTCGGTGGTGACCTTCTGCTCCAGGATCGCGGGCACCAGGGACTCCAGCACCAGCCCCGTCCGGGTGAGCCGCACCCCGGCCGTCCGGCGCTGGGCGTCGCGCAGCGGGCCGGGCGGGAGCAGCAGGCCCGCCGGGTCGTCCTCCGCGCCGAGCAGGACCGGCAGCCGGTCCAGCAGCCACTGCGCGCCCGGGCCCCAGGCGCTCGCCTCGACCGTCCCCTCGGCCGGGCGGGCCAGCACGCGCAGGGTGCCGACGCCGGCCGGGGTGCGGGAGGCCCGCCAGACCGCACCGTCGCCGGTCGTCCGGTACGCCGGGTCGGCCGGTCCGCGGCGCAGCGGCAGCAGGGTGCGGGCCGCGTCCAGCGCGAAGCCCGGCCGCCAGCGGCGTACCGCCTCGCCCGTCACCGCCGTGCACCTCCTCCGCCTGCCGCCCGCCCCGGCTTCGCCGACCATGGGGGTATGAACGATACGCGGCTGCCGGAGCTGTCCCCCGGGGACGAGGGTGCCGTCCGGGCGCTCTACCACCGGGCGCTGGACGGATGGAACCTGCGGGACGGCGCGGCCTTCGCCGGGCCGTTCGCCGAGGGCGGGGAGGTGATCGGGTTCGACGGCACGCGGCAGTGCGGGCGGTCGGTGATCGCCGCCGAGCTGGGCCGGATCTTCGCGGACCACGTCACGCCCGAGTACGTCGCCAAGGTCCGGCGGGTCCGGGCGCTGGGGCCGGGGGTGGTGCAGTTGGACGCCGTCGCGGGACTGGTACCGGACGACGCGGAGGACCTCGACCCGGCGCTGAACGCCCTGCAGACGGTGATCGCGGTCAACTCGGGGGCGGGCTGGCGGATCGCGCTGCTGCAGAACACCCCGGCCCGGTACGACCTGCGGCCGGACCTCGCGCAGGAGCTCACCGCGGAGCTTCGGGCGCTGATCGGACGCGGACCGGGGCCTGCGTAGCGGTGGTGCGAGGACGGGGTCAGCGCCCCTGGAGGTGGGCGGCCCAGGAGCGGATGTCGCCGAGGCGGTTGTAGAGGCCGGCGCCGGGGCAGTCGGTGCTGAAGGCGTCCCGGTGACCGGAGACGGTGTCGAACGAGACGACCGTGCCCTTCGGGTAGCGGCTCTGCGAGGAGCCGGACGTCAGGTTGGTCGTGCCGCCGGCGTCCTGGCCGGTGAGGCCGAGCTTCCAGGCGGCGATCTTGCTGACGCCGTCGACCAGGGCCTGCTCCGGGCTGTCCGACGTGAAGGTGCCGAGCGCGGCGACGCCCGAGGAGTCGGTGTTGAAGCCGAGGGTGTGCGCGCCGAACACGGGCTGGTCGACCCCGCCGGCCCGGCCCTCGTAGATGGTGCCGCAGCGGTCGACCAGGAAGTTGTAGCCGATGTCCCGCCAGCCGTTGCTCTGGACGTGGTACTGGTAGATCGCCCGGATCATCTGCGGCGCGTCGCTGCAGGCGTAGTCGGTGGCGGTGGCGGTGTGGTGGACGAAGACCGCCCGGACCGCCCCGGTGTAGACGAAGCCCGGGTCGCGCAGGGACTCGTCGGCGCCCCAGCCCGCCCGGGTGACGATGCCCGGCCGCGGTGCCTCGTGGTCGGCCGTGCGGTCGGGTGACGCGTCGGCCGCAAGGGTGCGCGGGACGTTGGGTGCGGCGGTGGCGCCGCGACCGGGGTCGACCAGCTCGGCCCGGAGCCCGGAGGGCAGTCCGCGCGGACCGGGGGTGACCTCGATCGCCACGCCGTTGCTGGGACCGGTCCACAGCGGGGCCGAGGCGCCCCGCGCACCGCCCCGGCCGTCCCGCTCGTCGGGCGCGTCCTCGCCGTCGACGTCCAGGCTGCGCCAATCGCTCCAGGCACCGGTGGCGATGTTGCGGGTACGGACCCGGACCGAACCGCCGTCCAGCGAGCCCCGTGGGTCGTCCCAGCTGACGCCGACGAGTGAGAAGGGTCTGGTGGCGCGCGGCGTGAAGCCGTGCTCGGTGTGGCCCAGCGGCAGGGTCGTCACCGATCCGTCACCGGCCGAGGTGCGCCGGGTCGGTGCCGGATCGGCGGCGGCGCCGACGGCCAGTGGCTGGAGGAACAGGACGGCGGCGCAGCCCGCGGCGGCACCGGCAAGAAGTGAGGTACGCATAAAAGGGATATTGCAGACAAACCGCTTCTGACGCCACGCCAGTTCACCCCCCGTCCGGCACCCCTCCCGGTCGTCCACCCGGAGGCCGTAGGCTGGGGCGCACCATGACTGCGCCTTTCGCTGCCGATGCCCGAACCCCCGTCGAGCTGCTGCACGCATACCTGCGAGGTGGCACTCCTTCAGTCGACCCCGCGGCCCCGCTGGTCACGTTCTACGACGACGCCACCGGCGAACGGGTGGAGCTCTCCGCCCGGACCTTCGACAACTGGGTGGCCAAGACCGCCAACCTCCTCCAGGACGAGCTGAACGCCGGCCCGGGCGACCGCGCCGCGCTGCTGCTGCCCGCCCACTGGCAGAGCGCCGTCTGGCTGCTGGCCTGCTGGTCGGTCGGGGTGACGGCGGTCCCCGCCGGTGAGCCCGGCGACGCCGACCTGGTGGTCAGCGGCCCGGACGGCCTGGAGGCCGCCCAGGCGTGCGAGGGCGAGCGGGTGGCCCTCGCGCTGCGCCCGCTCGGCGGCCGCTTCCCGCAGCGCCCGGACGGCTTCCTGGACTACGCCGCCGAGGTGCCCGGCCAGGGCGACCGGTTCGCGCCGTACTCCCCCGTCACGCCGGACGCACCCGCGCTGGAGACCGTCGTGGACGGCCTGCCGCTGAAGCTGACCGGTGACCAGACCGTGCAGCTGGCCCGGGAGGGCGCGGCCCGGCTCGGCCTCAAGGCCGGCGACCGGGTGCTCTCCACCCTCTCGTACGACGACTGGGCGGGCCTGGAGGCCGGCCTGCTGGCACCGCTCGCCGTCGGCGCCTCGGTGGTGCTCTGCCGCAACTCGGAGGGCCTCGACGACGCGCAGTGGGAGAAGCGGACCGAATCCGAACGGGTGACACTGCGCCTCGGGTAACTCCCGCCTCCGGTCCGGCGGGTAGGGATGCCTGCCATGGCCGAGGACGACACCGAGCACCCCCCGACCGACACCCCCCCTCCCCGGGACGCCTCCGCGGCCCCGGACACCCCGACCGCACCCGGACGACGGCGCCGGCGGTGGCTGATGATCACCGCCGGCGTCCTCGCCTTCCTGCTGGTCGCCTGCGGCACCCTGCTCTGGATCGCCTACCGCAAGCTCGACGGGAACATCCAGACCGACTCCGCCACCGACCGGCTGCTGGCCCGGCTCGAGGCCGACCGGCCCAGCCGCACCGCCGGGGCCAAGGGCGCCGAGAACATCCTGCTGATCGGCAGCGACGACCGCACCGGCGCCAACGCCTCGTACGGCGAGGCCGGCGGCCAGCGCTCGGACACCACGATCCTGCTGCACGTGGCGGCGGACCGGCGGCACGCGACGGCGGTCTCCATCCCCCGCGACGTCATGGTCACCGTCCCGGCCTGTGAGAAGCCGGACGGCACCCGGACCCGGCCCGCACTGCTCCAGTTCAACGCCGCGTTCGAGAGCGGCGGCCCGGCCTGCTCGATCCGGACCGTCGAACAGCTCAGCGGCATCCGGATCGACCACTACGTGATCCTCGACTTCACCGGGTTCAAGGCCATGGTCGACGCCGTCGACGGGGTCGAGGTGTGCGTGCCGCAGGCGATCCACGACAAGGACGCCAAGCTGGACCTCCCGGCCGGGCGGCAGACCCTCCACGGCGAGCAGGCGCTCGGCTACGTCCGGGCCCGGGAGACCCTCGGCGACGGCAGCGACACCCAGCGGATGGGCCGTCAGCAGCAGTTCCTGGCCGCGCTGATCCGCAAGGTGCAGTCGCAGGGCGTCCTGCTCAACCCGGCCCGGCTCTGGCCGGTGCTGGACGCCGCGACCTCCTCGGTCAAGGCCGACGGCGGGCTCTCCTCGCTGGGCGCGCTCTACGACCTCACCCAGGACCTGCGCGGCATCCCCTCCGCGAACGTGGTGTTCCTGACCGCGCCGCGCCGCCCGTACCGCTTCGACTCGGACCGGGACGAGTTCGTGCAGCCGCAGACCACGCAGCTGTTCACGGCCCTGCGCGACGACCGTCCGGTCACCGTCCGCCCGCCGGGGTCGGCCGCCCCGACCCCGGCGGCGGGGGCGGGGGCGACCGCGTCCCCCACCGCCGGTTCGGACCAGGCCACCGCCACCGGGCAGACCCCCACGCCGGGCCGGACCCCCTCGGCGGGCCAGACGCCCTCGGCGGGCCGGAGCGCCGGGGCGTCGCCTTCTGCCACCGCGTCGCCCTCCGCCACCGCGCCGCCCTCCTTCGAGGGGCGCACCGCCGACGCGGATGCCTGTGCGATGCATTGACCGTTCGTCGGGTCACCCTTTTGTGTACGGATCATGATCTTGCCAGGCATTCCCCGGAAATTCACAGACCCCCGATTACCTGGGGAATTGCGGTTCCCGGACATGGCGGAGATCACATCAGGAACAATTCCCCCACGCGGCTCGTCTAGTGTGTCCGGGTCGGCGCGCGGCATGCGCACCGGCCCGTGCAGACCGGTCGGAGGGAGGGAACCCCCGTGCAGCAGGACAGCCAGGAGGTCGACCCCGCCGACCAGTGGGTGCTCGACCCGGACACGGGGCAGTACCGGCTCGACCCGGCCGCGGGCATCCCCGCGCAGCGCCGCCGGACGGCCTCCCGCGAGCCCGGTCCCGCACCGGACGCCGCCCCCGGGCCCGGCAACTCCGGTGGCCGGGGCGGCCACCGCCGCAAGGGCCAGGCCCGGCGCAACCGGCGGCGCCGGGTACTGAAGTGGACGGCCGGGGTCGGCGCGCTGGTCCTGGTGGCCGGCTGCGGCGGCGCGTACTACGCGTACGAGCACTTCAACAACAACATCACCGCCGTCAAGGTGCAGCTGGGCAGCGAGGAGGAGCGGCCCAAGCCGGCCGGGGACGCGCTGAACATCCTGGTGATCGGCACCGACAGCCGTGAGGGCCTGGGCCGCGAGTACGGCGACGAGGGCAGCACCGGGCACGCCGACACCACGCTGCTCTTCCACGTCGCCAAGGACCGCAGCAATGCGACCGTGGTCAGCCTTCCGCGCGACCTGATGGTGCCGATCCCGGACTGCGAGACCAATACCGGGAAGAAGATCCCCGGCTCGTCGCGGGCGATGTTCAACGAGAGCCTCGGCCAGGAGGGCCGTGACCCGGGCTGCACCTGGAAGACCGTCGAGAAAATGACGGGCATCCGGGTCGACCATTTCGTCATGGTCAACTTCGACGCCGTGAAGACGCTCTCCACCGCCGTCGGCGGGGTCGAGGTGTGTGCGGCCAAGGACATCAACGACCCGGACTCGCACCTGAAGATGACCAAGGGCCGGCACGTGGTGCAGGGCGACGAGGCGCTGGCCTTCGTCCGCACCCGGCACGCCGTCGGCCTGGGCGGCGACCTCACCCGCATCCCGCTCCAGCAGCAGTTCATCAGCTCGATGATCCGCTCGGTCAAGAGCAGCGACACCTTGACCAGCCCGACCAAGCTGTGGAAGCTCGCCGACGCCGCCACCAAGGCGCTCACCGTGGACTCCGGCATCGGCAGCGTCGACAAGCTGAAGGACCTGGCGCTGGACGTCAGCAAGGTCGACACCAAGAACATCACCTTCACCACCGTGCCGGTGCTGGACGACCCGAAGGACAACGACCGGCTGGTGCTGAAGCAGCCGGACGCCGGGCAGGTGTTCTCGCTGGTCGCCAACGACCGCTCGCTGACCGAGACGGCCGCCCCGGCCGCTCCCTCGGCCCCCGCCGCGCCCGGGACCACCGCCCCGGCCGCCGCCGCGCCCTCGCCCACGGCCACCACCCCCGCGGTGGACGCCAAGGACGTCCGGGTGACGGTGCGCAACGGCAGCGGGACGCCCGGGCAGGCGCAGCAGGCCGTCGACAAGCTCCGGGCGAAGGGCTTCGCCAAGGCCGCGACCGCCGCCAACGCGCCTGCCACGCCCGCCACTTCGATCAGCTACCCGGCCGGGAAGTCCGCCGAGGCGGCCGCGCTGGCCGCAGCCCTCGGCCTGCCGGCCGACGCGACCAAGGAGGACCCGAAGGCCGGTGCCAGGGACGGGCTCGTCCTGGTGCTGGGCAAGGACGCGCCGGCGGCGCCGGCCACCCCGGGCGCCGCGCCGACCGAGGCCCCCAAGGACCTCCAGCGGGTCCAGGCGGACGACACCGACGTCTGCGCGAAGTAGCCGCCGAAGAGGCGGCCCGCCCGACCAGCCGCTGGACCGGCTCCTGGAGAAGGGTGAGGTGCCGTCGGCCTCGTGGTACTCCTCGCCGGTGCGCGGGCAGCGCCGGCGGTCCGGGCCGTCCGGATCCAACGGCCCACCGGCCCGGCCGACCCACTTGATCCGGCGGGCCGGGACGCCCGCCACCAGGGCGAAGTCCGGGACGTCCCGGTGCACCACGGCGCCCGCGGCGACCAGCGCCCAGCGGCCGACCGTCACCCCGGCGACCA
Organism: Kitasatospora sp. NPDC056181; assembly: GCF_042266225.1. Taxonomy (NCBI): domain Bacteria; kingdom Bacillati; phylum Actinomycetota; class Actinomycetes; order Kitasatosporales; family Streptomycetaceae; genus Kitasatospora; species Kitasatospora sp. NPDC056181. Next base: position 5,984 of record NZ_JBHJUK010000098.1, on the reverse strand, counting down.
GGACGGCGCGGCCGCCGACCGAGCAGCCCTCGCGGAGGGTCACTCCGCGGGCGTGCCCGTCGTCGCCGCGCTTGAGCTTCCCGTCGACGTCGACCGAGCGCGGGTGGAGGTCGTTGGTGAGCACCGCCGCCGGGCCGACGAACACGCCGTCCTCGACCACCGCCGGCTCGTACACCAGGGCGTGGTTCTGCAGCTTGACCCGGTCGCCGATCCGCACGCCCGGGCCGACGCAGGCGCCGCGCCCGATGATGCACTCGGCGCCGATCACGGCGTCCTCGCGCACCTGGGCGAGGTGCCAGACCGTCGTCCCGGCACCGAGCACCTGCCCGGTCGTCCACGTCCGCGCTCGGTTCGACCCGGGCGCCGACGGCGGCCCCGCCCTCGACTGTCCCCATGGCGCCCGACGATGGCGCCGGCGGAGGGGGCCGGAGGGCGGGTCCGCGGGATTGGCCCGATCGGGCCCGCGGGCTCCGGTCAGCCCGCCTTGGCCACCACGTCGGCGCTGGACGGGGCCCGGCTGCCGATCACCCGGCGGGCCAGCGAGCGCGGCGAGGTGAGGAAGCCGAAGCCCCAGCTGAGGTGCATGGTCGCGAAGGCCACCGGCAGCAGCGCCTTGGCCTTCGGCGAGAGGCCGCGGCCCTCGGACAGCGCGCCGCCGAGGATGCCCAGCAGGTAGGCGCCGGGCACCGCGAGGAAGGCCGGGTGGACGGCCAGGCCGAGCAGCAGCCCGAGCGTGACGCCGAGGAAGGCGGCCGGCGGGGCGAGGTAACGGAGGTTGACCGAGCCCCGGTGGTACCGGGTGACCACCCGGCGCCAGCGCCCGTAGTCCTTGTACTGCTTGGCCAGCGCCCGCACGGTGGGGCGCGGCCGGTAGGTGACCCGCAGCTGCGGGGTGAACCAGACCAGCCCGCCGTCCTGGCGGATGCGGTAGTTCAGCTCCCAGTCCTGGGCGCGGACGAACTCCTCGTTGTAGCCGCCGAGCTTCTCCAGCACCTCGCGCCGGAACACCCCGAGGTAGACGGTGTCCGCCGGGCCGGCCAGGCCGCCGGTGTGGAAGGCCGCGTTGCCGACGCCGATCTTGGAGGTCATCGCGGCGGCGACCGCGTTCTCCCACTCGGTCTCGCCCTCGGCGTGCATGATGCCGCCGACGTTGGCGGCCTCCATGTCGCCCAGCAGCCGGACCGCCGTGGTGATGTAGCCGGGGGTCAGCAGGCCGTGTCCGTCGACGCGGACCACTATCGGGTGGCTGGAGCCCCGGATCGCCGCGTTCAGCCCCGCGGGGGTGCGACCGGTGGGGTTCTCCACCGTACGGACCCGCGGGTCCTCCGCGGTCAGCTCGGCGGCGATCTGCGCGGTGCGGTCGGAGGACGGGCCGAGGGCGATCACCACCTCCATCGGCCCGGCGTAGTCCTGTTCCAGGATGTGCCGGACGGCCGTACGCAGGTGTCGTTCCTCGTTGAGCACCGGCATGATCACGGAGACCGCCGGCAGCTCCTCAGCAGCCTTGGTGTTCATCGGGGCCAACCGTACCGGTGCCGAAGGGTCGCCGTCTTGTCCCGGTTCGGGTACCTCCGCACACCCTTCACCGGAGGAACGTTTCATCGTCCAGGCTCACCGTACCCCCAGCCCACGGCGCGCCCTCACCCGGCCCGGAGCGGGCCGCCCCTACCATCCGAGAGATGCCCGTCTCCCCCCTCCACGCCCAGCCCGGCCGACGCCGTGCCTGGCCCCGCCGGCTGGCCGCGGGCATCGCCTTCGGCGTCCTCGCCACCTCCTGCGGCGGCTGGGCGGTGCTGCACGGCCTCGGCTCGATCGACCGGGTGGACGCCTTCAGCGGCGACCAGGCCCGGCCCGCCGACGACGGCTCCACCACCTTCCTGGTGGTCGGCACCGACGAGAGGGACGGCATCCCGGAGAAGACGCTCAAGGAGGTGCTGCACGCCGGGGGCGAGTCCTGCCACTGCACCGACACCATGATGATCGTCCAGCTCGCCGGTGACGGCGCCCGGGCCGACGTGGTCAGCATCCCGCGCGACTCCTACGTGGACATCCCCGCCCACCGCGACCGGGCCACCCGCAAGGAGGTCCCGGCCGGCAAGGGCAAGATCAACGCCGCGTACGGGATGGGCGGGCCGCAGCTCACCGTCGCCACCGTGGAGCAGAACACCGGACTGCGGATCGACCACTACGTCCAGGTCGACTTCGCCGGGTTCGTCTCCGCCGTGGACGCCGTCGGCGGGGTGCGGGTGTGCACCGCCAAGCCCCTCAAGGACGAGTACTCCGGCCTCGACCTGCCGGCCGGCACCAGCACCCTGGACGGCGCCGGGGCGCTCAGGTACGTCCGTGCCCGGCACGTGGACGCCAGCTCCGACCTGGGGCGGATGCACCGGCAGCAGAAGCTGGTCGCCCAGCTGCTGCACCAGCTCGCCGACGGCGGCACCCTGCTCAACCCGGTCCGGCTGGCCCGGGTCACGGACAGCCTGCTCGGCTCGGTCAAGGCCGACAAGGACCTCACCGCGGACGAGCTGATCACCCTGGCCACCCGGATGAAGGACCTGTCGGGGGACCGGGCCGACTTCGCGACCGTCCCGCTGGCGCAGCTGGACCACCAGGTGAGCGGGTGGGGCTCGACGGTGCTCTGGGACCAGGCCGGGGCCCGGGCCCTGTTCGACGCGGTACGGGCCGGCCGGCCGCTGGAGGGCGTGACGGCGGCCCCGGCGGCGGGCGCGTCCCCGGCGTCCCCGGCGGCTGTGGGTGGGGGTGCGGCTGCGGGTGGGGCCGCGGCGCCCACGGTGGCCCCGGAACAGGTGCGCGTCCAGGTGTTCAACGCGACCGGGACCGCCGGGCTCGGCGCCCGGGTCGACGGGGACCTGCGGCGGGCCGGGTTCGCCACCACCGGCGCACCCTCCAACGCCCCGGCGGGCACGGCGTCCGGCCGGACGGCGGTCCGGTACGACCCGCGCTGGGCCGAGTCGGCGCGGACGCTGGCGGCCGCCCTGCCGGGAGCGGAGCTGGCGACCGTTCAAGGGCTCGGGCCCGTGTTGCAGGTGTTCGTGGGCACGGACTACCCGGCTGCGGCGGGCCCGTCGGCGGGTGCTCCGGGCGCCTCGGCGGGTGCTCCGGGCCCCTCGACGGGCACCGGCCCGGCCGCCACGGCTGCGCCCCCGCCCCCGCCGGCACCTGCACCGGCACCCGCCGCGCCGTCGGCGGCGGCCTCCTCGGCGGCCGGGAAGGCGGCGGACGTCGTCTGCCCGTAGCCGTGCACCCGGGCCGGGCACGCGGCAGGGGCCGGGTGCTGTCGCGCACCCGGCCCCTGCCGTCCCCCGGTCCCCCGATCCGGGGGCTCAGTCCGTCGCGATCGCCGCGAGGACGTTCATCCGCCCGGCCCGGAAGGCCGGGACGAGGGCGGCCAGCAGGCCGATGACCACCGAGGCGATCAGCGTGCCGATGATCGTGCCGGTCGGGACGGCCAGCGACTCCAGCCCGTTCTCCTTCAGGACCTGCTGGGCGGTGACGCCCCAGGCCAGGCCGAGGCCGGTGCCGAGGACCGCGCCGAACAACGCGATCACCACGGACTCCAGCCGGATCATCCGGCGCAGCTGGCGCCGGGAGATCCCGATCGCCCGCAGCAGGCCGATCTCGCGGGTCCGCTCGACCACCGAGAGCGCCAGGGTGTTGACCACGCCGAGCACCGCGACCACGATCGCCACGCCGAGCAGGCCGTAGATCAGGTAGAGCAGGGTGTTGATCTGGCTCTGGACGATCTCCTTGTAGCCGGCCTTGTCCACGACCTGGACCTGCGGGTACTCCTTGACCGCGTCCTGCAGTGCGGTGAGCGTCTTCGCGACGTCCGCCCCCGGGGCCGCCTTGGCGTACAGCTGCCCGGTCGCCGGCTGCTCGGCCGCCGGGACGGCCTTGGCGACGGTGTCGATCCCGATGAAGGAGGCGCCGCTGAAGAGCGAGTTGCCCTTTCCGATGATCAGGCCGACCGGCACCGACTGGATGTGGCCCTTGCCGTAGTCGACCTTGACGGTGTCGCCGACCTTGACGTTGTGGTCCTTGGCGAAGTCCTGGCCGACCGCCAGCCCGCCCTGCTTGAGGAAGTCGGGGCCGCCGGACGCGGCCGGCAGCGAGAAGTCGTCGGTGAAGGTGCCGGACACCGCCGCGATCCCCTTGGTGCTGGAACCGTCCGCCGTCACGATGGCCGCACCGCGCAGGTACTTCTCCTCGGTGACGTGCGCCAGGCCGGGGGCCGACTTGACGGCGGCGATGATCTCCGGGCTGAGGCCCGTACGGCCGCCGTCGACCGTGTAGTCGGCGCCGACGTTCTTGTCGATCTGCGCGTTGGTCGACTTGGTCGCCGAGTTGGTGAACACCGAGGCGCCGATCACCAGCGCGAGACCGATCATCAGCGCGGCGGCGGTGGCACCCGTGCGGCGCGGGTTGCGGGCCGCGTTGCGCTGGGCGAGCTTGCCGGACGGGCCGAACAGGGCCGGGAGCAGCGCACCGAGCACGCGGACCACGGTGGTGGCCAGCAGCGGGCCGAGCACCACGAAGCCGACCAGGCTGAGCAGCACGCCGAGACCGAGGAGCTTGCCGCCGGTACCGGCCTTGTCGGCGCCTGCGGCCAGCACCAGGAGGCCGGCGCCACCCGCGGTCAGCACCAGGCCGACGATCGTGCGGACGATGTTGGAGCGCCCCTCGGCCGGGGTGCCGTGGTCGCGCAGGGCCGCGATCGGGGCGATCCGGCTGGCCCGGCGGGCCGGGATCCAGGCCGCCGCCACGGTGACCAGGATGCCGACCGCGTAGGCGGCGACCGGCACGTTCAGCCCGATCCGGAGGTCTCCGGCGTTGAGGTTCATCCCGACGGCGTTCATCAGCTTGATGAGGCCGACCGCCAGGCCGACGCCCGCCCCGATGCCGAGCGTCGAGCCGAGCACGCCGAGGATCAGCGCCTCGACCAGCACCGAGCGGTTCACCTGGCTGCGGCTGCCGCCGATGGCGCGCAGCAGTCCGATCTCGCGGGTGCGCTGGGCGACCAGCATCGAGAAGGTGTTGATGATCAGGAAGCCGCCGACCAGCAGCGAGATGCCGCCGAAGCCGAGCATCGCGTACTTCATGAAGTCGAGCCCGGCACCGACGCTCTTGTCGTTCTCGTCCTTCTGCTCGGCGGCCGTCTTGGCCTGGTAGCCGCTGCCCAGCTTGCCGAGCAGGTCGGCCTTGAGCTGGTCGTTGCCGCGGCTGCCGTCGCCGAACGCCTCGACCGAGGTGAAGGCGGTCTCGCCCAGCAGCACCTGCTGGGCGGTGGCGGTGTCCAGGAAGGCCAGCGCCGCGCCCGGGTTGGTGGTCTTGAAGGAGGCGATGCCCACGACGGTGAAGTCGTGCTTGCCGTCCGCGGTGATCACCCGCAGCCCGGCGCCGAGGCCGAGCTTGGACTTCTTCACCGTGTCGGCGTCGAGCACCACCTCGCCCGGGCCCTGCGGCACGTGGCCGGAGGTGATCTCCACCGCGTTGCGCGGGGTGTCCGTCCAGTTGCCGGTCAGGGTGGGGGCGCCGCTGGTCGGGCCGACCACCTTGTTGGTGGCCGGGTCGACCAGGGTCGCGTTGGCGACCATCACCTGGCCGACGGCCGTCTTCACACCGGCGGTCGCGGCCACCTTCTGCGCGGTGTCCGCCGGCAGCGTCGGGGTCCTGTCGCGCTGGTCGTCGTCGCCGTTGTCGGGCTTGGGCGGCTGGACGGAGAGGTCGGAGGCCGTGGCCGCGAAGAGCTTGTCGAAGGTGCTGGTGGCGGTGTTGGAGAACACCAGGGTGCCGGACACGAACGCGACCGACAGCACGACCGCGATCAGGGAGAGCACCATCCGGCCCTTGTGGGCGAAGAAGGTCCTCAGTGACGTCTTGAGCAGCATGGTCCTGTGCCCGCCCGCTCAGCTGGTGCGCTTGCCGTCGAAACGGCGCATGCGTTCGAGGACGGAGTCGGCGGT
>NZ_JBHJUK010000097.1:0-35541 GCF_042266225.1 Kitasatospora sp. NPDC056181 | reverse complement strand
AGGGCCTGGACGACCTTGCCCATGGCGCGGTAGCCCTCGGCGATCTCCTCCGGGACGACCGGGTCCAGCGGCAGCTGCTCGGCGCCCTTCTCCGCCAGGACACGCAGCACGTCCTGGATGGTGGCGAAGGCGACGGGCAGGTCGTCGGCGAGGGCCTGGAACTCGATCATGTTCTCGGGGTCGAAGGTGGTCGCGGCCTGCAAGAGGACGTCGGCGGCGGAGGAGAGGCTGAAGGTGGCGGCGGTGCCGTCGAGGTCGGTCACGGTGGTGGGCTCCTTCACGGTGGGCTTGCCAAGGGTGATCGGGTCGGCGGTGCGGGTGCGGCCCGGGGCGGTGCCGATGCGGGCGAAGAGGCTGGCCGTGTCCACGACCCACGCGCCGACGGCAGCCGGGGTCGGGCTGGGGCGGCCGGGGACGTTGACGCTCTGCGCGGGGACCGGCACGTCGGGCAGCGAGCCCCCGGCCTGGCCGGCGGCGGGTCCGGCGGTGCCCCGGATCGCGGCGTCCCGGGCCTCCCGCACGGCGCGGGCACGGGCCGCCATCCGGGTCCAGACGCGGCGCATGTGGCCGGCGACCTTGCCCTTGTGGTGCCAGTTGCCGACCGCCGCCGACGCGAGACCGACCAGCCCGGTCGCGGCCACGGCGCCGGCCATCCGAGCACGGTGGCGCATCGCGGAGCGGCGCAGAGCCTTCGCCTGCACCGGGGACACGCCCCCACGGCCGAGGGACGCCGAGGCGGGGCTCCTGGAGACGGCCCCGGCGCCGGTGGCCGGGTCGATCCCCGCCGCCCGTTCGGCCTTGGCCTGGCCCTTCTCGACCCGCCGGGCCGTACGCTCGGCGACCCTCGCCAACCGCTCGTCCCTGCGCGCGGCCCGGCGGACACCCCCCGGATCGGCGGCGGCCCCAATCGCGCCGGAGCGGTGCGCGCCGGCGGCCCTGGCCAGAGTGTGGGCGGCGCCGGACGCCACCCGGTGCCGCAGCCCGTTCCCGGACCGGCCGGCCTTCCCGGGGCGGCTGTTCAGCGTTCCGGGGGCGGAAGTGCCGCCGGACGCTCCGGCGGCGGTGTTCCGGTGAGTGGTCGGTGACGACGTGGTGGCCGGTCGGCCCATGGCGGACGGTCCTTTCCGGGGTGCGGCAGGCTGGGCGGGGACGGACGCGGACCGATGGAGCGTGCCGCCGCCGCGGGCGCCCGCAGCCCCGTGACGGCCCTGCGCGGAGCCGGAGGTGGAGCCACCGGCCGGCGGTGCGGTGCGGCGGCTGGCGGCGGGGGTGAAGACACCACCCGCCCCCGCACGCTGGGCGGTGACGGCCCGTCGTACGGCGGCGTTCGGGGTGCGTTGGCGGGCGGTGCGGGCCCGGCGGGCCAGGCCGCCGATCGCGGCCGCCCCGGCAGCGGCCCCGGCCACGGCCAGGGTGGCCGGGCCACCGAGGGACAGGGCCCCGGCGCCGAGGCCGCCGAGCGCGTTCGCCACGGCCACCGCGAGCGGCACCCCGGGCACCGCCCCGGCCGGCACGGCGGCGGGCGCCGCCGGGGCGGTGGCGGGCGGCGGGGCCTGGGGATCGGGGACGACCTCGACCGGGGCCGGGGCCGGGGCAGAGGATTCGGACACGACGGTGCCTCCAGTCTTCACTGCCGGGCCGGGGAGACGGCGTCACCGGTGGCGGTGCGCTCGACCACGGGCTTGGCCAGGTCGCGATGGGTGAGGGTGACCCGGGTGCCGGTCTTGCCCAGGCGCCGGGCCAGCGCCATGGCGACGGTCGGGGCGCGGTGGCGGCCGCCCGCGCAGCCGACGGCGACGGTCAGCGGCGCCTCGGTGGGGCCGGCGTCGAACGCGTCGACCAGCAGCGCGGTGGCGGTGATCAGCTCCCGGATGCCCGGGGTGGCCATCACCGCCTGGCGAACCGGCAGGTCGTGGGCGTTCATGTAGCGCAGGGCCGGGCGGACGTGCGGGTCCAGGAAGTGCCGGCGCAGGTCCAGCGTGAGGTGCGCGGCGGGCGGGTCGCCGTGGAGATAGCCGAACGAGACGACGTTGATCTCGGTCAGAGCCATGACGGGGTCTCCCTTGCGGAAGTGGCAGCGGTGCAGGTCAGAGCAGTGGGGATCAGATGTCGTCGCAGCGGATCTCGTAGCAGTCGGTGCAGATCGGGATGATCCACTCCTCGTTGTTGACGTCCTGCGCGAACGGGTCCGCGCAGGTCTCGACGTCCGGCTTGCTCTCGCCGCAGAAGTAGCAGCAGTCCATGGCGGGTCCTTCCTGGTCAGGCCGCGACGGCCTGCGGGTGGTAGCCGGAGGCGAGCAGGTCGGCGGCGTCGGACCGGCGCTGGGAGGCGGTGGCGAGGGAGACGTCGAGGGCCTCCGCGATGGCCTGGAGGGTGACGCCGTCGGGGTTGCCGTCGCCGTCGGCGAGGATCATGCGGGCGACCCGGCGGGTGGCGCGGGCGGCCGGGGTCAGCTTCGCCGCGTCCTCGGCTTCAACCGCGCGCAGCTCGATTTCAGCGGCGCGGGCCCGTGTTTCAAGCGCGCGCAGGAGGGAGGCCCCGGAGGCTTCCTCGTCCTCGATCCGGGCGCGCTCGGCGGTGGCCGCAGCCTGGCCGGCTTCGGCCGCGCGGCGGCGCGTTTCAGCGGCGCCTTCCTCGGTTTCAGCCGCAGCCTTGGCCGTTTCAGCGGCGCGCAGACGGGCGGCCTGGGTGGCCTCTTCGTCCTCGGCCCGGGAGCGCTCGGCGGTGGCGGCGAGGCGCTCCGTTTCGGCGGTGCGGAGCCGCGTTTCAGCGGCAGCGCGTTCCATTTCAGCGGCGGCCTGGTCGGTTTCGGCGGCGTGCTGGCGGGCGTCGGCGGCCTGCTGCTCGGCCGCTGCGGCCTTCAGGTCGTCCTCGGCCTGGTCGAGCCGTTCGGCGACCTCAGCTTCGCGGCCGGCGGCCAGGGTTCGGGCGTGGGCGTGGGCCTTGGCGGTCGCGGTCTCGGCGCCGACGTCGTACCCGGCGGCCTCCACCCGGCCGGCCGTGCGGAGCGCGGAGATCTGGGCGTCGGCGGCGCGGGCCTCGGCGCGGGCCGTGACCTCGGCCTCGAACGTTGCCGTGCGTTCGGTCCGCAGCCGGGCCTGCTCCTGGGCCTCCAGGGGCAGGGCGAGGGCCTGGTCCACGCTCAGCCCGAACGGGGCCATGGTGAGGGGAAGCAGCAGGTCGGACGGCACGTTCTTCAGGTCTTTGCCGTGCTCGCGCTCCAGCATGACCTGGTAGACGATCCGCTCCTGTTCCAGCTCGACCGCGCGGGCGTAGGACGGGATGCGGTACAGGCGCATCTGCCGGTACAGCCGCGGGGTGCGGACCGGGGAGAGCAGCCAGCGGTGCAGCGGCACCCCGTCCGACTGGTGGCCGGCCTCGATCCGGGTGATCCGGATGACCAGGCGCCGCCCGGCCTCCACTGCCGCGACGAACATCACCGGGATGACCGCGTGCATCGCCGTCCCGGTCGGATCGGCCAGCAGCGGCCCGGCCGAGGCGGCGTTGAAGTAGATCGTCGCGGCGGTGAAACCGTGCGCCAGCAGCCGGAGTACCGGCCACGGGGTGCCCCGGCGGATCAGGTGCAGGTCCATGGCGAGCAGGGCCACGATGCCAGCGTCGACACCGACCGGGAACGCGTAGCTGAAGTCCCCGAAGGCGTGCCTGAAACCGAGATCCCGCAGCGCGGCGTAGGAGCCGGAGAAGCCGATCCCGGCGAGCACCGCACCGCCCACCGCGGCTAGCACCGTGAGGCCCAGCATCAGCCTCTCCGGGGCGCTGGCCCGCGTGGTTGAAGCGGGGCCAGCCGGGGTTGAAACGGCCGCCGGTGCGGCCATGGTGGTCACGCGGCCACCCGCTCGACGCTCGCGGTGCGGCGGATGACCGCCGGCCGCCGCAGCGGCACCGGCGCCGTGCTCAGCAGCCGCTCGGCGTAGGCGGCCAGCTCCGGGTCCTCCCGGCGCAGGTCCGCCAGGACGTCGACCGCGGCGTCCACCCGGGCCGCGCGCTCCAGGCCGCTCTCACCAGGCACCCCGGCGAACAGCCGGGTGAACTCCGAGTCCACGCCGAATGCCAGCTCGGCGAACTCCTCCGAGTTAAGGGCGCGTTGGCCTGCGACAATGTTCCTCATGGGTTGTGATTCCCCTCAAGCGGCACGGCCCTGAGCGGCTCCGGTGTGCCAGCACCGGAGCCGCAGCCGTAGTGGATGGTGTGGATCGGCGCTCTACGAGCGTCCGCGGAACCCGGCGTGCCGCCGCCGAAGCGGGCGCACGCCGGGAGCCGTGATCGCTGGTCGAGGTGCCTCACCGGCCAAGGGCGCGGTGAGGCGGCCTATGGGACTCGCGGGTGATCACGTTCATCGGGACCTCCTTTCTGTTCGAGTGATCAAGGGATTCGCACTGCAAGGGGGGCCACGCCCCCACTCTCCGGCCGTTGCTCGCGGTCGCCGGGCCACCTCGCCAGTCAGGGCCGAAGCCCCTATCCCCTGGCCTTTGCGGAGATTGCAGCGTCCTCCGCCTCAGCTCGCAGCCACCCGTTCAGGCGGCCGCCGCCCCAAACGTCGGGGCGCGTTGGTGCAGTTCAGAGCAGCCCAAAGAAGGGCCAGCCGTTCATCCGCCTCGCCATGCGAGACATGTTGAACATGTCTCTTACGATGACGAAGAGCCGACGCTGCGTCAAGTCCTTCGCTTGGTTCGGTCGGAAGTCTCCGACCGCGCATCACTAGATTCGGTTCTGACGGCCTGTCGAGATACGGCGCCCCTGGACGGCCTCAGTCCAGCTTCGATACCGTCAAGTCGTCCCAGATCGTCCAACCGTCGCAACGTCGTCCAGGGAGGACGAGATGGCGAACGAGAGGCTCAGAGGCGCGGTCCTCGCAAGCAACCTGACGATTGAGGAGATTGCTCAACGGCTGGGCGTGAGCTCGCGGACCGTCGAGCGCTGGATCGAGGAGAAGGACCAGCGCCGGCCGTACCGCCGCTTCCAGTACGCGCTTGCCAACCTGCTCCAGTGCAACCTGTCCGATCTCTGGCCGGACGAGCAGAGCAGCAGTAAGACGGCCGAGGCTGGTCGGGCTGAGCTGGTGAAGCTGTACCCGCATCGCGCGGTGGTCCCGAAGGAGCTGTGGACCTCCCTGTACGAGAAAGCCACGCAGCGCTTCGACCTGGCCGTCTACGCAGGCTTCTGGCTCTCGGAAGACCCGCTGTTCTTCCGGCTCATCCGGGAGAAGGCGCAGGCCGGCGTGCCCGTGCGGCTGATGCTGGGCGACCCCGATTGTGTTGGGGTGGCCCAGCGGGGCGCGGACGAGGGGATCGGTCCTGCCATGGCAGGCAAGATCCGCAACGCGCTGGCCAACTATGCGCCGCTGTTCGGTCTGCCGGGCGTCGAGTTCCGGCTCCACTCAACCACGCTCTACAACTCGCTCTACCGGGCAGACGACGAGATGCTCGTCAACGGCCATGTCTACGGTGTCGGCGCCTACCTTGCTCCCGTGCTCCACCTGGCCCAGATCCCTGGTGGTGAGCTGTTCAGCACCTATGCCGCGAGCATTGAACGGATCTGGGAGGGGGCCAGGACGATCACCTCCCCAGCTCTCGAAAGTGAGGCAGCATGAGCCGTACTGACTACTTCCACGATCCGGCTGCCCCGCCAGCCAACTCGGTAGTGCCGTCGGTCACCGCAGTGGTCACGGACGACGTTGGACGGTTGCTGTTGATCCACAGGACGGACAACAACCTCTGGGCGCTTCCCGGTGGCGGCCACGACATCGGCGAGTCCGTCGCGGAATCCGTTGTCCGTGAGGTGCGCGAAGAGACCGGGATTGAGGTCGAGGTCGTCGCGGTCTCCGGGCTGTATACGGACCCCAGACACGTGATGGCCTACGACGATGGAGAGGTCCGGCAGCAGTTCTCGATCTGCTTCAAGGCGCGTCCGCTTGGCGGCAGTCTGCGGACGAGCGAGGAGTCGAAGGAGGTCCGCTGGGTGGACCCAGCGGACCTCGACGACTTGGACATTCACCCGTCGATGCGGCTTCGGATCAAGCACGGTCTTGAGGCTGACCGGGTCCAGCCGTACATCGGCTAGACGGTAGCCCTGACCTGGCCCAACCGATTCTCGACACGACGTGCGGCTGCATCGATCTCCGGCTCCGCGCGACGAATGAAGCGGCCGACGACGCTGTCCGGTCCGTATCGCCCAACGATCTCGGCGATCCTGGCCGGCGTGGTGGTCGCCGCGCCGTCCGGCGTGGTGGTCATGTCGCAGTAGATCAGCGCGTCCACCAGGTGAGGCTCCTCCAAGGGGAACTCCGCTTCCAGCTCTTGCCGCAAGCCGCGTTCCTCGGCTTCGAGCAGGGCGCACGAGTGGTGGGCGACCAAACGGACGACGCGCTCGTCAATGTTCTCGGTGCGCAGGAACCGCGCGCCGTCGAGCGGGTGGAACCCGGTGTCGGCGACCCGGGGCGAGTACCCGATGTCGTGAAGAACCGCCGCCGACTCCAACAACTCGGCGTCAGGGCCGAGGATCGTGGCCAGCGCGCGGGCCCTGCTCGCCACGCCCTGGGAGTGGGCCCAGCGGCGCGGGAGGTCGGTGGACAGGAGGGATTCAGCAAGGTCGTAGGCCCACATGGTGGCGTCCGTTCCTGGGTGGTTGCGGTCAGGCTTGTGCTGCTGGCAATGCTCGGACGTGTCGTCCCTTTCCGTGCCGCACTTCGAGAACTCCGGCGCCTTCCAGTTGGGCCAAGGCGCGCCGGACAGTGCCGCGAGATGCTCCGGTTTGCTCGGTGAGGTCCTTCTCTGAAGGGAACGCGTCTCCCACGTTGAGCGCCTTAGCCAGCGTGGTGAGCTGTTCAAGGACTGTGGGCTTGCTCTCCAGGCCAGCAACCGCCCACCCAACGCCGGGCCGTGACTCGATCAGACCCTCAGCCTTTAGCACCTTCAAGGCGCGGTCCACCGTCGTTCGGGCGACACCGTGTGCTGCCATCAGTTCCGCTTCCGAGGGAAGCGATGCCATCGTGGAGTTTCCGCTGATCTCGGCGCGCAAGGCGTCGGCGATCCGCAGGTACGTTCCACGCGGGCTCCGCTCGGGCACTGGCCGCTCCTTCCATAGGGTGAATACCTAGACAGGATGAACGACGCAGGTGGGAAGGGGCCACCCTTCAGGACAGTGGTTGTCGCAGGGGGCTCCGCAGCCACCTGATAGAGCTTCCAGTACGGCCGTGGGCCAGTTGTGGGCCAGCCTCTCCAGGCAGGCCGCATCGCCGAGGCTCCGGTTGAGGTCGGGAGCATTTCGAGTGGCGTCGTGGATCTGATCTTGAAAACTGTCGTGGCGTGACCCGTCACCGTGGGTTCGAATCCCACGCTCTCCGCCGGTAGGAGAACCACCTGCTCAAGGCGGGTGCCGGAAGCTTCCGGCACCCGCCTTCTGCGTTTCCGGGCCGGGGGAGCGGTGTCCGCTTTCACCTGAACGGGGGGTTTGGGGCGGAGGTGTCCTCTCGCGGGGCGCGAGGTCTCGTTTGTCGGGAGTGAGGGGCGGACCGCCCCGGGCCCGGCGAGGAGAGACGGATGGCCTGGTACCCCGGCGCTGAGAAGATGGAGCTCCAGCCCGAGTCGGACGCGCAGCCGGCGATCGTGCCGACGCAGGTGATCTTCCACAGCATCGCGGCGCCGTGGACGCCGCGGCGCATGTACGAGTACTGGCGGGACTCGACCAATCTGGAGTCCCACTTCGGGGTCGGCTACGACGGGCACGTGGGCCAGTTCATCGGCACGCAGACCCGCGCCGACGCCAACATGTACGCCAACCGGCGACCGGACGGCACGGGGGCGGTGAGCATCGAGTCGGCCAGCAACGACCAGCACACCGATCCGTGGACGGACGCGCAGGTCGCGGCGCTGATCGCGCTCGGGGTCTGGCTGCACCGGCAGCACGGGATCCCGGTGCGGATCTGCCGCAGCGCCGACGACCCGGGCTTCGGGTACCACCGGCTGTTCCCGGACTGGTCGGACGGCGGCACCGCGTGCCCGGGCGACGCGCGGGTGCAGCAGTTCCTGGCCGTGGTGCTGCCCGGTGTCGCGGCGGCCGTGGGCGGGACGGGTACGCCGCTGCCGCCGCCGCGTTCGGACAGCGGGCCGGCCCGGTACCGGGTGACCATCAACGGTCTGGAGTACGGCTACGGCGCGCACGGCCCGCAGGTCCGGGAGGTCGGCGAGGCGCTGGTCGCCGCGGGCCACGGCTCGCACTACACGGTCGGCCCGGACGAGGACTGGCGCGACGCCGACACCCTCAACTACCAGGACTACCAGCAGAGTCTGGGCTACTCGGGGTCCGCCGCGGACGGCGTGCCGGGCGAGGACTCGCTGCGCCGGCTGCTCGGCCGGCTGCCCTCGCCGTACCGGGTCTCGCTGGCCCACGTCGTCGCGGCGGCGCGGACGGACCCCGGCGCCGAGCAGGGGCACCAGACCTACGGCGGCGAGGTCCGGATCGTCGAGCAGGCGCTGGCGGACGAGGGGTTCCTGGAACAGCGCTGGGTCGACGGCTCGCTCGGCACCATGACGGTGCAGGCGTACGCGGCGTTCCAGCGCAGCCTCGGCTACGCGGGCTCCGACGCGAACGGCATCCCCGGGCAGCGCAGCCTGCGGGAACTGGGCCGGCGACGGGGGTTCGACGTGACCGACTGAGCCGCGGCGGAGCGCCACAGTGCGGGCGGCGGCCGGGGCGGGGTGGGCCGGGCGGCCGGCAACCGGGAAGGGGAGGCAGGAGGGGGAGGCGGAGCGCGGTGCTTGACCATGACACGGTGTGAGGGTCTGCACTGGAGGCATCATGTTCAACATCGGAGACTTCGCCAAGCACGGCCGGGTGTCGGTCCGCATGCTGCGCCACTACGACGCGATCGGGCTGCTGCGCCCGGCCCGTGTCGACCCGGCCAGCGGCTACCGCTCCTACGAGGCCGCCCAACTCGCCCGGCTCAACCGCGTCATCGCGCTCAAGGACCTCGGCTTCACGCTGCAGCAGGTGCTGGCCGTCCTGGACGAGCGGGTGGACGCGGCCGAGCTGCGCGGGATGCTGCGGCTGCGGCGGGCCGAACTCGCCGCGGCGATGGCGGCGGACGCCCAGCGGCTGGCCCGGGTCGAGGCGAGGCTCCGGACGATCGAGAGCGAGGGAACGATGTCGGTGCACGATGTCGTGGTGAAGCGGGTGCCGTCGGTGCGGGTGGCGGAGCTGACGGCCGTCGCGGCGAGTTACGAACCGGAGGACATCGGGCCGGTGATCGGCCCGCTGTTCGCCGAGCTCTGCCGCCGGCTGGCGGAGGCCGGGGTGGAGGAGGCCGGTCCGTCGTTGGCCCGCTACGAGGACGTTCCGGACGGCGACGGCGCGGTGCTGATCCGGGTGGCGGTCCCGGTCGCGAAGGCCGTGACCGGGGAGGGGGAGTCCGGCTTCGCGGTGGTCGACCTGCCGGAGATCGCGGAGGCGGCGACCATCGTGCACCGCGGTTCGATGGACGACGCGGTGGGTGCCTTCCAGACGCTGGCCCGCTTCATCGCCGAGAACGGCTACCGCTCCGCGGGGTACGCGCGTGAGCTGTACCTGGAGTGCCCGGACAGCCAGGCGGACTGGGTGACGGAGTTTCAGGAGCCGGTGGTCCGCGCGTAGTCGGTGCGGGACCGGTGCGGGACCGGTGCGGGGTGGGCTGCGGCCGGTTTGCCCTCGACCAGGTCGAGGGTCCTACGGTCGGCAGGCATGGCGACGACCAGCACCACCGAAACCACGCCCGCCGGTCCTCCCGGTTCTCCCGGTCCTCCTGATCCTTCCGATCCATCCGATCCATCCCGTCTTTCCCGCCCTCCTGGTACCGCTGCCGCACCGGCGCGGCGGGCGGCGCTCCCCGGGCCGTACCTGCTCTGGCTCGTCGGCTCCCAGGCCGGCCTGCTGGGTGACGCGGCGCTCTACTTCGCGCTGGGCTGGGCCGCGTCCGCCCACGGCGGGGGTGCGGCGGGCCTGGTGCTCACCGCGATCACGGTGCCGCGCACCGTCCTGGTGCTGCTGGGAGGCGCGGTGGCGGACCGGTTCGGGGCGCGCCGGGTGATGCTCGCCGGGGACGCGGTGATGCTGGGTGCCACGCTGGCCCTGGCGGCGGCCGCGTCCGGCTGGGGCACGCCGCTGCGGCTGCTGGTCGTGGCGGCCGTCGTGATCGGCACCGTCGACGCGTTCTACCTTCCGGTGAGCGGGTCGATGCCGCGCCGCCTGGTGGGCGCCGGGCAGCTGTCCCGGGCGCTCGCGCTGCGGCAGGCGGGCGGGCAGGTCGCCGCGCTGCTCGGGGCGCCGCTGGGCGGCGTGCTGGTCGCGCTGGGCGGGCTGTCCGGGGCGGCGCTGGCGGATGCGGTGAGCTTCGGGGTCGTCCTGCTGGTGCTGCTGCGGGTGCGGCCGCAGGAGGGGCGGGACGAGCGGGAAGAGCCGGACGGGCGGGAAGAGCCGGACCGGAGGGAGCCGGGGCAGCCCGGGGACTCCCCGGGGCTGCTGCGCGAGGCGGCCGACGGCGTCCGGCTCGCGTTGGCCGACCCGCTGCTGCGGGCGGCACTGCTACTGACCGGGGCCGCCGCCGGAGCGCTGCTGCCGGTCGTCTCGTTGCTGGCGCCGCTGCTCGCCCGGACGCACGGCTGGGGTGCCGGGGCCGCCGGACTGGTGGCCGGTGGACAGGGCGCCGGGGTCCTGCTGGTGGCCGGTCTGATCGCCTGGCGAGGTGCCCTGCGGCGGGCCGGGGTCGGGGCGGCCGCCGGTCTCTGCTCGGCCTCGGCGGGGATCGCGCTGCTGGCCTGGGCGCCCGGCGTGCCGGTGGCGGTCGCCGGCGGCGTGGTGGCCGGGGCGGGCTCGGGCCTCTTCGCCTGCCACCTCGGCCCGCTGGTCCTCGGCGGGGCCCCGACCGGCCATCTCTCCCGCATGCAGGCACTGTTGACGCTGGTGCAGAGTGGCGCCCTGGTGCTGTCGACGGGCCTGCTCGGCGTCCTCGCCGACGCGGCCGGCCCCCGCTGGCCGACGGCGCTCTGCGCATTGGCGACCGGCGCGGCAGGGCTCGTCGCGCTGACGTCGGCCGCGCTGCGCCGGGCCTGACGGGCGTCGCTGCCTGACGCCGCCGTGCAGCCCGATGTGCGACACGGCTGCGTGGCCCGGATGCGTGGCCCGCTGCACTGCGTCTGCCGGCGCCCCTGCCTCCTGCCCCTGCCCCTGCCCCTGCCTCCAGCTCTGCCTCTGCCGGTGCGGAGGGTGTGGGCCATCCTCCGTCCGGGGCGGGCCGGGCCGGAGCGGCGTACTTGCCGGTCGTCCGGCCGCCGGGCAGAGTGCGGGCAGAGGCGACGGGCGGCGTACGACCGCGCGGCCCGCGGCCGGGCACCAGCGGCCGACGGGCGGTGTACGACGGTCGGGCGGCGCGTGAACAGGGCGGCGTACCGCCGGACGGCGTGCGCCGGGTGGCGATCGGAGGCGGCGATGAGTGATCTGACGGACCGACTGGCACAGGGGCTCCCGCCCGGCGCACTGGTGGTGGATCCGGATGTGATGGCCGCCTACAGCCATGACATGGCGGGATTCTGTGCCGCCGGCACCCCGGCGGTGGTGGTCTTCCCGGAGACGGTCGAGCAGGTGCAGCACATCCTGCGGATCGCCACCGAGCTGCGTGTCCCGGTGGTGCCGCAGGGCGCCCGGACCGGGCTCTCCGGCGCGGCCAACGCCGTCGACGGCTGCATCGTGCTGTCGATGGTCAGGATGAACCGGATCCTGGAGCTCGACCCGGTGAACCGGATCGCGGTGGTCGAGCCCGGTGTGGTGAACGCGGAACTGTCGCGCGCAGCAGGAGAGTTGGGTCTCTCCTATCCGCCGGACCCGTCCAGCTGGGAGTCCTGCACGATCGGCGGCAACATCGGCACCGGCGCGGGCGGCCTCTGCTGCGTGAAGTACGGCGTCACCAGCGAGTACGTGCTCGGGCTGGACGTGGTGCTGGCGGACGGGAGGCTGCTCTCCACCGGGCGCCGGACGGCCAAGGGCGTCGCCGGCTACGACCTGACCCGGCTGCTGGTCGGTTCGGAGGGCACGCTGGGGGTGGTGGTCCGGGCAGTGGTTGCTCTGCGTCCCGCTCCTGCACCGCAGTTGGCGCTGGTCGCGGAGTTCCCGAGCGCGGACGCGGCGGGCGCCGCGGTCTGCGAGGTGATGGCGCGCGGGCTCACGCCGTCGCTGATGGAGCTGATGGACTCGGTGAGCATCCGGGCGGTCAACGAGCTGGCGCAGATGGGGCTTCCGGAGTCGACGCAGGCGCTGCTGCTGGTGGCCTTCGACGGAACGGATCCGGCGGCCGAGCTGGCGGTGGTGGGGGAGATCTGCCGGGCGGCCGGCGCGACCGAGGTGGTACCGGCCGACGACCAGGCCGAGTCCGAAATGCTGCTGGAGGCAAGGCGGTTGGCGCTCCCGGCGCTGGACCGGCTGGGCACCACGATGATCGACGACGTGGCGGTGCCGCGCTCCCGGCTCGCCGAGATGCTGAACGGCGTGGCCGCGATCGCCGAGCGGCACGAGCTGACCATCGGGGTGGTGAGCCACGCCGGCGACGGCAACACGCACCCGATCGTCATCTTCGACGCCGCCGATCCCGAGGAGTCGGCGCGGGCGCAGCGGTCCTTCGACGAGATCATGGCGTTGGGGCTGGAGCTGGGCGGCACGATCACCGGGGAGCACGGGGTCGGGCTGCTGAAACGGGACTGGCTGGCGCGCGAGTTGGGGCCGGTGGCGGTGGAGCTCCAGCGCCAGGTGAAGGCGGTCTTCGACCCGCTGGGCATCCTCAATCCCGGGAAGGCGGTCTGAGTCGCGGGCCGGGTCGCGGGCCGGGTCGCGCTCTGGGGCGCGCTCTGAGTCGGGCTCTGGGGCGCGGGCTGAGCCGTGGCGCGGGGGTTGAGTCGTGACATGGCCCGCGGGAAATAGGATTGTTTGAACAGTCACAGGATGGCTGGATATATCGACACGGTACGGTCGCGCGACCTTGAGGGGCGCGAAGGGGGCGGGATTCGCACCAGGGTGGTGCGAAGGGTTCTCCGTGTGCCCCCCGTGCGCTCTTCGCGGCGGCCTCCTGGCTTGCCATCGTTCGGGCGAAATCCCAGGTGGATGATGGTGTGTCGGCGCGCTTTCCGATTGGGATGCCGTTATTCCTCGCTGCCCCGGATATCACGCTAACGGGCGAAACTGCTGCCCCGAGGTGGTGCTTTGTCGATTTGTTGCGGAAGTCTGTCCCTCGGCGTCGCAGCCCGCTGGTGTTCGTCTGGCCGACGAACTCCCGCATTCAATGCACGAATACCCGATTGACAGCTTTTTGGAGGCAGACCCATGGCTCGTATCCACATCCGCAATCGAAGTCGCCGGCTTGCCGGTCTTCTGGTCGCCGCTCCGCTCGCGGCCGGTCTGCTGCTCGCGGGTGCCGGATCCGCCGCCGCCGACAACGGTGCGGCGGCCAACGACGGCTCCAGCAGCGGCGTGGTGTCGAACGTCGGGACGGGGAACGTCTTCGGCTCCGTCGACGGCAACTACGTCTCCACCCAGCAGACGGCCACCGGCGCCGGTGCCTCGAACCAGGCCAACACCCTCGCGGTGAAGGACAACACGGGCGTCATCCTGGCCGGCCAGTCCAACAAGAACGTCAACCTCGTCTTCGCCCCGGTCTTCCACTGACTCTTCCCCTGGGCGTTACGGGTACCACCACCGCCGGCGGGGGCGCCGGGGGTGGGTGACCGCGGGTGATCTGAGCATCCACGGTGGGGATCGAAGCGAGACGACTCGATGCAGGGAACGACCGGGTAGCGGAAAGGGTCACCGCGAACCGGCCTCGTGGGCGGTGCCGATCGACGGCACCGCCCACCAGCGCGTCCGGGGACGGGCCCTCCCGGTACGCACCGGCGCCCGCCCGGGCGCGTGCCCGACCGGCTGTCCGGCCGCCCGCCCGGGTGCGTGCCCGACCGTCCCGTCCGGCCGCCGCGAACCCCGTCGGGCCAGGGCGCGCGCGGAGCCGTCACCCCTCGGCGGTACGGTTGCGCTCCGACAGCGCACCCCGTGCCCGGGCCCCCGGAGGCCCGTCCGGCGAGGGCTGCGGCCGCGGCAACCGGAAGGAAGGTGCGATGGCAGCGGAGGAGGAGGGCCTGAAGGGCCCGGGCGAGGCCAGGCCTGCACCGGGACCGGAGACGAGGCCCGAACCGCGGCTGGAGCCGAGGCCCGAGCCCAGGTCCGTACCCGAGCTGCTGCTCGGCCGTCCGCCGATGGCCCGCCCGCTGCCGTCCTTCGACGCCGAGGCGGCCCCGGCCGAGCCCGGCCCGCTCTTCGTCGACTGGCTCGCCACCGCCCTCGCGGCCGGCGTGCTGGACCCGCAGGTCGCCACCCTCTCCACGGTCGACGCCGACGGCCTTCCGGACGCCCGGGTGCTGGTGCTGCGCGACGTGGACGCGGCCGGCACCGGCTGGGTCTTCTCGGCCGCCGCCGACAGCCCGAAGGGCCGTCAGCTCGCCGACCACCCGGCCGCCGCGCTCACCCTCTACTGGCCGCCGCTCGGCCGCCAGGTCAGGGTCCGGGGCACCGTCGAGCGTGCCGCCGACCAGGTCGCCGGCGCCGAGTTCGCGACCCGCTCCCCGGATGCCCGGATCGGCGCGCTGGTGGGCCGGCAGAGCGAGCCGCTGGCCTCCCTGGCCGAGTACGACGAGGCGGTCGCGGTCGCCCGCCGCCGTCTGGAGGCCACCCCGGACGCGGTCGCCGCGGGGCACGCCGTCTACACGCTCTGGGCCCACGAGGTGGAGTTCTGGCAGGGCGACGCTGACCGCCGCCACGTCCGGCTGCGCTACACCCGGACGGGGCCGGTCCGCACCCCGGAGTGGTCACGGACGCTGCTCTGGCCGTAGGTCGCCGGCCGGGTGCGCGCCTGCTGGTGAGGCGCCGGCCGGTTGCGCAGGCCGGTGAGGCGCAGGCCGACGCCCCGCCGCGCTCGGCTCAGCGCCGCCCGGTCAGGGTGGCCCCGACGCTGGCGGCCACCACACAGCCGATTCCGGCCAGCTGCGCCGCACCGAGCAGCTGTCCCAGCACCACCAGCCCGACCAGTGCACTGACCGCCGGCTCCAGGCTCACCAGCACGCTGAAGACCCGCTGCGGCATCCGCCGCAGCGCCGTCATCTCCAGCGCGTACGGGATCACCGGCAGTAGCAGCGACACCCCGGCGACCGAGAGCAGCAGCACCAGCGGCGAGGCGCCCGGCGCGGTCAGGCCGTCCCAGGCCTGGCCGAGCCCGAACGGCGCCAGCGTCAGCGCGCCCACCGTCATCGACACGGCGAGCCCCTGGAAACCCTGGAAGGCGGCGCCGACCTTGTCCGTGAACAGGATGTACGCGGCGTAGCAGGCGGCGGCGCCGAAGGCGTACACCAGGCCGACCGGGTCCAGCCCGGCCCCGCCGCCGCCCTCGCCGAGCAGGGTCAGCAGGGCCACGCCGCCCGCCGCCAGCAGCGCCCAGACCAGGTGGCTGGCCCGGCGCGCGAAGACCAGCGCGACCGCGAGCGGACCGAGGAACTCGATGGTCGCGGCGGTGCCCATCGGCAGCCGGTCGATGGCCCCGGCGAACAGCAGCGTCATCCCGGCGGAGGCCATGCCGAGCAGGCCGGCCGCGGCGAGGTCGCGCGGACGGCGGCCCCGCAGCCGGGGCCGGGTGGCGGCGAGCAGGATCGCCGCTGCGAAGCCCAGCCGGAGGAACGTCGTGCCGCTGACCCCGAGCGGGCCGAACAGCGGCTTGGAGAGTGCGATGCCGAGCTGGACCAGGAACATCGCGGTCAGACAGAAGAGCGGCGCCGGGATCCTCTCCGGGCGCCGCAGGAAGTTCGGGAACCGCCGGCCGGTGGGCCGGCCGGGCTGCGTGCCTGGTGGTGTCTCGGAGCCGGGCGCCCCGCCTCGTCGCCAGCCACCGCGCTCGCCGGCGGGCTCGCCCTTGGGGGCGGGCGGCATGGCAAGGGCCTCGGCGACGGCGACGGCCGGCGTCGGGGCGGTGGTTTCGCTGGGGTTGAGCGTGGGCATAGTGGCGAGTTTGCCGTAAGGAGTGACGTGGCTGCAAGCTCGTTACCAGAATCAGGACGGATGTGGACGGGTGCGCCCGAAAGGGTGGGCTTCTCCAGCGCCCGCGGCGCGGCTGCCGCATTCGTCCGATGGTCCGTCAGTATCAATGCCAGGTGCGCTATCTCCGCCCGGCGGCCGTGGCCGCCGCCTCCCTCGTCCTCCTGCTGGCCATCGACGGGACGGATGTGGGCGCCCCGGCGGCCGCCGCCGTGCCCCGCATCCGGGCCACCGTCCTTCCCGACCTGGCCGGACCCCCACCCGCCCGCACCCGCGAAGCCTTCAGCGGTGCCGCCTTCGACGCCTGCACCGCACCGCCGCTCGAAACCCTCCGCGCCTGGCGCGGCGTCTCCCCGTACGGCGCGCTCGGCATCTACACCAGCGGTACCCAGCGCGGCTGCACCCAGCCGAGGCTCACCGCCGACTGGGTCCGCCAGGCGCGTGCGATGGGCTGGCGGTTCCTCCCCGTGCACGTCGGCCTCCAGGCGCCGTGCAGCGATCTCAAGAACAAGCCGAACCGCATCGACCCGGCCCGCGCCGCCCAGCAGGGCCGGGACGAGGCGGGCGAGGCGGTCAGCGGCCTCATGGCCGTCGGGTTGGGCACGGGCAGCCCGGTCTTCCTCGACATCGAGGCGTACCCGGTGAACGACCCCGTCTGCGGGCAGGCCGTCGTCGACTTCACCCTCGGCTGGACCCAGGCCCTGCACGCCGCCGGCTTCCGTTCCGGTTTCTACTCCAGTCTCGACTCGGGCATCGCCGACCTCGCCGCCGCCGCCCGCGCCGACAGCTCCCCGATGCCCGACACCCTCTGGTACGCCCGCTGGAACGACCAGGCCGACACCGCCGGCGGCGGCGCCCTCACCCCCGAGCTCTGGATCGACCACCAGCGGGTCCACCAGTACCACGGCAACGTCGAGGAGACGTACGGCGGCGCCACGCTCACCATCGACCGCAACCAGGTCGACGCCCCGCTGGCGGGCTGACGGTCCAGGACCGCCGGGTGGATAGGGTGTCCCGTTGACTCGATCGGCTCGATCACCTCCATCGGCAGAGCGTGATCGAGCCGAGCGCGATCAGGCAGAGGGGGACGGGCGTGTCGGACGGTCAGGGGTACTACGGCGGGGCGGGCGGGCACGACGGTGTGCCGCAGCCGAACCCGTACGCGCAGGGGGTTCCGCCCCCCAACCCGTACGGGCACGGCGGTGTGCCGCAGCCGAACCCGTACGCCCAGGGGGTTCCGCAGCCGAACCCGTACGGGCACGGCGGCGCGCCGCAACCCAACCCGTACGCCCAGCCCGCCCCCGCCCCCGCTCCCGCCCCCCAGGGCACCCCGTACCCGCAGCCGGTCCCCGCGCAGCCGGTCCCCGCGCAGCCCGTACCCGCGCAGTTCGTGCCGCCGCAGCCCGTGCCCGCGCAGCCCGTGGGCGGGTACCCCGCGCCTGCCGTGCCGCAGTCGGTGCGCGCTCCCGCGCCCCCGAGCACCGACTACCCCGGCCCGGCGCCGCGCCGCAGCCGGACCGGTGTGCTGGTCCAGTTCACCCTCCAGTGGATCTACGCGCCCCTCTGGATCGCGGCCCTGGTGTCCCTCATCGTGATCCTGCTCTGGACGGGTGCCAGCGGTCCGACCGGCTCCGACTCCTGGCTGAAGGTCAACCGCACGTTCATCCCGCCGCGCCGTCTCAAGGCCGAACTCACCGGTCGGCCGGACGTCTGGGAGCGGTACCTGACCCCGATCCTCGAACGGCGGATCCGCGAGGCCGAGGCGAGGCACGCCGCCGGCGACGGTGAGGTCGGCGACGACCTCACCCGCACGATGCGGGTCAAGTTCTCCGTCCGCCTCTACCGGGGCCTCGGCGCGGCCGGCGTGGTCCGGCTCGCCGAGCGGTACGGCTGGGAGGGCGGGTCCGTCGGGGGCGACCTGGACCGGGTCTGGATCCGCCGCGTCTTCCCCGCCCCGCCCCGGGTGCCCGCTCCCGGCCCGCAGGACCCGCCGGCCGCCCCCGGCACGCCGTGGGGTCCGCGACCGGGCAGGTTCGCGCTCCTGCTGCCGCTGATGTTCGTGCTGCAGATCGTCTACGTCCCCGTCTACGGGCTGCTCAACCTGCTGGCCTTCTGGGTGACCCACCACGAGCCGGACCACTGGGAGCGCTGGGGCGCCCGCTGGACGGTCGGGCCGCGCGCCTTCTGGGCGGAGCTGTCCGGCAGCGCCGCCGCCTGGGACCGCCACATCCGCCGCATTCTGGCCCGCGACACCCGCCTCAAGCCCGGCTCCGCGGGCCCGGCCCTTCCGCGGCGCATCCAGATCAACCTCGCCACCTACCGCGGCGCCGGGGCTCAGCAGGTCCTGCGCATCGCCGCCGAACAGGGGTACGTCCTCGACCCGGCCTACACCCCGGAGCCCGAGGCCTGCGTCCGCCTCTACCGGCCGGACCAGGGCTGACCTGCCGTCATCCAGCCTGCGGTTGTCGCGCCTGCGGTCATCCTGCCCGCCGGTGTCCCGTCCGCCGTTCTTCCGCTTGCCGTTGTCCCGCCCGCTGTCATCCGGTCTGTCGGTGGGCCGGGTCGGACCGTTCTCGTAAGACCACGGTCCGACCCGAAAGTGACGACCGTGCTCCGATGTGCCGGGGTGGGGCGTCGCCGCATTGTTGGCCCCATGAAACCCGCCGCGCCGCACTCCTCGACCTCCTCGGCCTCCTCGACCGTCTCCGCCCCCGCTCCTGCTCCTGCCTCCTCATCCACCTCAAGGGGCCCACGCCCCATGGCCCATGAGCCTCCCGCCACCTTCCCGGGCCGCTGGGTCGGCGGTGTCTCCCTCGTCGTCGGGCCGCTCCTGCTCCTGGCCGGTGTGCTGCTCCGCGTCCGGTACGACTTCTTCTACCCCTCCCAACTCCGCGCCTATGAAGGGCATCCCACCCTCATCGCCGCCTCCTACAGTGCCTTCGGGGCCGGTTGTGTCCTGCTCTCCCCGGGCATCGTGCTGCTCGCCTCCCGGATAGCGCGGCAGCGGCGCGAGCTGGCCCTGTGGGGTGGGACCTTGGCCGTCCTCGGCCTGTCCGCGCGGACCTTCCACGCGGGTGTCGACCACCTCGCGTTCCAACTCGCGGCACAGGAAGGCGCAGAGGCTGCGACCCGTACGGTCGGTCAGGCCTACGGCGCGTTCCACGTCTTCAGCACGCTCAACGCGGCCATCCTCGGCGGCTGGGTCCTGCTGGCCCTCGGCGCGCACTGGTCCGGGGTGCTCGGGCCGTGGCGGGCCCTTGCGCTGGCGCTGACGGCGGTGCTGCCGCTCGGGGTGCTGAAGGGGACGTCGCCGGGTTCGCTCGTCGCGGTGGCCGGGCTCTGCCTCGCGCTGGTCCCGCTCGGGGTCTCCGTCCTCCGGTCCGGTCCACTCCCGGCGCGTCGTGTGGTCGTCGGGCGGCTGCTGCTCGTCGGGGCCGCCGGCACGGCGATGTTCCTCCTCGGGCAGGCGGGGTGAGGCCGCGCAACTACGGTGGGGGGATGCGCTTGCTGCTCCGGTCGCATGCCGGCCATCTGATGGTGCTCGACTTAGGGGCGGCCGTCGTCATCACCCTCGCCTACGGGAGCCTGGCCGGCGCCGAACCGGTCGACGGGCTCCCCGTCTTCGGCGGGCCTGCCTGGCTGGGCTGGCTGGTGGCCGCAGGTGTCGGGATGCCGCTCGCCGTCCGGCGCCGCCGGCCGCTGCCCGTCCTTGCGGTGGTGCTGCTGTCCTCGGTGGCCGCCACCCTGCTGGACATCACCCGGGACCCGTTCGTCGCCACCGCCCTGGCCTGTTACCCGGTGGCCCTGTTGGAGCCGGCCCGGCGTTCCGCGGTCGCGATGGTGGTGACCCTGGCCGCGTCCGCCGCGGCGGTCCTGCTCGGCGAGGCGGTGGTCACGCCGGCCGGGTCGTGGACGGAGGCGGGCGCCACCGCGGCGTCGGTGTGCCTGGCCGTGGGCCTCGGCTGGGTCGTCGGCCGCTGGGTGCGCGAGCGCCGCGCGCTGGCGGCCGAGCAGGGCCGGGCGCTTGCCGATCAAGCTCTCGCAGACGAACGGCTGCGCATTTCAAGGGAGTTGCACGACATCGTGTCGCACAGCCTGAGCACGATCGTCGTGAAGGCCTCGATCGCCAACCACGTCGCCGCGGCCCGCCCGGAGGAGGCCCACGACGCCCTGCGGGTGATCGAGCAGACCGGCCGCGAGGCACTGGCCGAGATGCGCCGGGCCCTCGGTGTGCTGCGCGACGACGCCGGTGCAGCGGCGGAGTCGGCCTCGCTGGCCCCGGCGCCGGGGCTGGCCGACCTGCCACAGCTCGTCCGCCGCGCCGAACAGGCGGGCGTCCGGGCCAGGCTGCGGGTCCGCGCCCCCGGGCACCTCCCGGCCGGGATGGAGCTCGCCGTCTACCGCATCGTCCAGGAGGCACTGACCAACGTGGTGAAGCACTCCGGAGCAGGCACCCGCTGCCAGGTCTCGGTCGGGACCGGTACGGCCGGAGAGGTCCTGATCGACGTCCTCGACCACGGCCCGCCGTCCGGGGCCCCCACCCCCGACCGGACCGGGCTCACCGGCGGTCACGGCCTGCTCGGCATGCGCGAGCGCGTGCTGATGTACGGCGGCTCGCTCACCGCCGAGCCCCGCGTGGGCGGCGGCTTCGTGGTCTCGGCCCGGCTGCCGCACCCCCGACAGGGAGCGCTCGCATGACCACCCCCACCTCCTCCGGCCCCACGTCGTCCGGTCCCACCTCCTCCGGTCCGACGTCCACCTCCGGTCCCACCTCCTCCGGCCCGACGTCCACCTCCGGCTCGGGGTCCTACAGTCCCGCGTCCACCTCCGGCTCCGGGTCCTCCGGCCCGGTCCGTGTGCTGGTGGCGGACGATCAGGCGCTGCTGCGGGGCAGCTTCAAGGTGCTCATCGAGACCGCCCCCGGGCTCGTCGCCGTTGCCGAGGCCGGCACCGGAGCGGAGGCGGTCGCACTGGCCCGCCGCCACCGGCCGGACGTCATCCTGATGGACATCCGGATGCCCGGCATGGACGGCATCGCCGCCACCCGCGAGATCTGCGCCTCGCCCGACACGGCAGGCACCCGGGTCCTGATCCTGACCACCTTCGACCTCGACGAGTACGTGTTCGCCGCGCTGCGCGCCGGCGCGGCCGGGTTCCTGCTCAAGGACACCTCGCCGGACGCCCTGCTCGGGGCCATTCGGACCGTCGCAGAGGGCGAGGCGCTGCTCTCCCCGTCGGTCACCCGCCGCCTGATCGCCGAGTTCGCCCGCCTTCCGGACGCCCGGGGGCCCTTCGCCGGAGCTCTCGACGGCGTGACCGGGCGGGAGCGGGAGGTCCTGACCCTGATCGCCCGCGGCCTCTCCAACGCCGAACTCTGCGAGCACCTCCACCTCAGCCCCGGGACGGTCAAGACCCACATCGGCCGCCTCCTGGCGAAGCTCGACGCGCGCGACCGTGCCCAGTTGGTGATCGCGGCCTACGAGTCCGGGCTCGTCTCCGCCCCTACTCCTTCAGGCCGAGCGTCAGCCAGCCGAGCCCCCCGCAGTCCCGGCAGGTCTCCGTGATGTGCCCCGTTCCCGACCGGTCCGCCCGCACCCCCAGCCGCGCCCGCGTCCGCACCCCACCGGAACAACACGGACAGGGCACCCGGAACCCGCCCGCCCCCCGATCAACCCGGCGGTCCTCATGACTGTCGCTCATGCCCACCAGTATCGCCCGCCCCACTCGCCCCCTCCTGTTGTTCCGCATGTTCCCCGGAGCGGTGGAACCGCGGCGAAGCCGTGATCCGTGCAACGGGGTCAGGATGCTGACATCGGGAGGGTGGAGAGGCACAATCGGGCTCGACTGCCCGCATTACCGGTGAGTAGACGAATGGTGGTGCAGTCGCAGCCGCAGTGCCGCCCGGTCAAGGAGGACCCGTGTTCAGCACGATGCAGGACGTACCGCTCACCGTCGCCCGGATCCTGAACCACGGGGCGACCATCCACGGGCGGTCGACGGTCACCACCTGGGACGGCACCGGTCCGGTGGTCCGGACGTACGCCGAGGTCGGGGCACGGGCCGCGCAGCTGGCGTGCGCGTTGCGGGACGAGCTCGGAGTGACGGGCGACGACCGGGTCGCGACCTTGATGTGGAACAACGCCGAACACCTGGAGGCGTACCTCGCGGTGCCGTCGATGGGCGCGGTGCTGCACACGCTCAACCTGCGGCTCCCGGCGCAGCAGCTGTCGTTCATCATCAACCACGCCGCCGACCGCGTCATCATCGTGAACGGCACGGTGCTCCCGCTGCTGGCCGCCGTTCTGCCGGAGCTCGGCCCGACGCTCAAGCACATCGTGGTCAGCGGCCCGGGTGACCGGTCGGTGCTGGCCGGCTTCGCCGGCGCCGTGCACGAGTACGAGGACCTGATCGCCGGCCGGCCGGCCGAGTACCCCTGGCTGACCGACATCGACGAGCGCCAGGCCGCCGTGCTCTGCTACACCTCCGGCACCACGGGCGACCCGAAGGGCGTGCTCTACAGCCACCGCTCGGTCTACCTGCACTGCCTCCAGGTCAACTCCGGCGACAACTTCGCCTTCACGCCGCGTGACACCGCGCTGCCGGTCGTCCCGATGTTCCACGTGAACGCCTGGGGCATCCCGCACGCCGCCTTCATGTCCGGCGCCGACCTGCTCATGCCGGACCGCTTCCTCCAGCCGAAGCCGATGGCCGAGATGATCGCCGCCGTCCGGCCGACCGTCAGCGCCGCCGTGCCGACCATCTGGAGCGGCCTGCTCGACGAGCTGGACGCGGGCGACTACGACACCTCCAGCCTGCGGATGGTCGTCATCGGCGGTTCGGCCTGC
Organism: Kitasatospora sp. NPDC056181; assembly: GCF_042266225.1. Classification (NCBI taxonomy): domain Bacteria; kingdom Bacillati; phylum Actinomycetota; class Actinomycetes; order Kitasatosporales; family Streptomycetaceae; genus Kitasatospora; species Kitasatospora sp. NPDC056181. Next base: position 12,588 of record NZ_JBHJUK010000097.1, on the reverse strand, counting down.
CCGCCCTCGCTGATGAAGGGCTTCGAGGAGCGCCACGGCATCCGGGTCGTGCACGCGTGGGGGATGACCGAGACCTCGCCGCTCGGCTCCTTCGCCCAGGCGCCGGGCGGCCTCACCCCGGAGGAGGAGTGGCCGTACCGGGTGACCCAGGGCATCTTCCCCGCCTCGGTCGAGGCCCGGCTGATCGGCCCGGGCGGCGAGCGGATGCCGCACGACGGCGTCTCGGCGGGTGAGCTGGAGGTGCGCGGCCCGTGGATCGCCGGGGCGTACTACGGCGGCGCCGACCAGGACCCGCAGCGCCCGGAGGACAAGTTCTCCGAGGACGGCTGGCTGCGGACGGGTGACGTCGGCACCATCACCGCGGACGGCTACCTGACCCTGACCGACCGGGCCAAGGACGTGATCAAGTCCGGCGGCGAGTGGATCTCCTCGGTGGACCTGGAGAACCAGCTGATGGCCCACCCGGAGGTCGCCGAGGCGGCCGTGGTGGCGGTGCCGGACGAGAAGTGGGGCGAGCGGCCGCTGGCCACCGTCGTGCTGCGGCCCGGTGCCACGGCCGGGCTGAAGGAGCTGCGGGCCTTCCTCGCCGAGCGGATCGCCTCCTGGCAGCTGCCGGAGCGCTGGGCGATCGTCGAGTCGGTGCCGAAGACCTCGGTCGGCAAGTTCGACAAGAAGGTGATCCGCGCCAGCTACGCCGCCGAGGAGCTGGACGTCACGGTGCTCGGCAAGGAGTAGCCGGACACCCGACGCAACGGGCAGGCCGGACACGGCTGAGGGCCGGTCCCCCCACACGGGGTGACCGGCCCTCAGCCGTGTCGGCAAACGATCAGCCCCGAGCCGCGAGTCGCGAGTCGCGAGCCCTTGGCCCCGAGCCGCCAGCCGCCCCCGCCGCCAGCCGCCGGCCGCCGCCGTCAGCCGGCGGCCGCGACGCCCGCCTCGCCCATGGTGCCGATCCGCCCGAGGAGGTCGACGATCCGCGACTGCACGTCCGCGCTGGTCGAACGCTCGGCGAGGAAGAGCACCGTCTCGCCGGTGCGCAGCCGGGGCAGTTCGCGCGGGTCGAGGTCCACCGAGGTGTAGACGACCAGCGGAGTGCGGTGCAGCCGGTCGTTGGTGCGCAGCCAGTCGAGCAGGCCGACCCGGCGGCGGCGGATCTGGAAGAGGTCCATCACCACCAGGTTCGGCTGCACGCTGCTGGCCCGCGAGACGGCGTCGTTCTCGTCCACCGCGTGCTCGACGTGCATGCCGCGCCGCTCCAGGCTGCTGATCATGGCGGCGGCGATGTCCGGGTCGCCCTCGACCAGCAGGACGCGCGGGGCGTGGTGCTCGCCGTCGCGCGGGGCGAGCGCCCGCAGCAGGACGGCCGGGTCGGCGCCGTACGCGGCGTCCCGGTTCGACTGGCCGAGGCCGGCGGTGACCAGCACCGGGACCCGGCTGTTGAGCGCGGCGGTGCGCAGCGACTGGAGCGCCGTCCGGGTGATCGGGCCGGTCAGCGGGTCGACGAAGAGCGCGGCGGGGAAGCCCGCCACCTGGGCGTCCACCTCCTCGCGGGAGCGGACGATCACCGGGCGGTAGCCGCGTTCCTGGAGGGCCAGCTTGGTGGCCGGGTCGGGCTCGGGCCAGACCAGCAGGCGGCGCGGGCCGCCGTCCCCGCCGGGGGCGGCCTGCGCGGGGTGCTCGGCGGGGTCGTCGTGGCCGGCTGCGGGCAGCTCGGCCATCGGCCGGGGCGCCGGACGGGCCTCCGGTACGGCGGGCAGCTGCGGCGCACCGGCCGGGAGGGCCGGGGCACCGGTCTCCGGGGCAGGTCCGGACGGGATGCCGGGCACACCCGGGGACTGGAGCGGGCGCGGCGGCGCCAGTTCGGCGAGGCCGGTGCCGACGGGCCGCGGACCGTTGCCCTGCCCGGCCGCGGCCGGACCGTCCGCCGCCGGGGCGGGCAGGGCGGGGCGGGCGGGGGCGAGTGCGGTGGAGGCGGCGTCGGGGGCGGCCGGTCCCTGGGCCTCGGCGCCGGGGCCGGGCGGGACGGCCAGCCTGCGGCGGCGTCCGGTCGGGGCGGCGGCCGGTTCGGGCAGCGCGGGTGCCGGCCCGGCGGGCAGCGCGTGCTCCAGACCGGGGTAGACGGTGGAGGGGTCGGGGACGCCGGGCAGGGCGAACCCGCCGGAGGAGTCCTCGTTGGCCGGCAGTGCGCGGCGCCGCCGGGACGGCTTCGGCTCCTGCCCGCCGTCCGCCCGTCCGGTCTCGGCGCCGACCGCGGTGCCGCCCGCCGGAGTCCCGTCGACGGGGGTGCCGCCGGCCGGAGTCCCGTGGACCTGGGTGCCCCCTGCCGGGGTGCCTTCCACGGGAGTCCCGACCGCCGGCGTGCCGTGGGCCTCTCCGGCGGGCGCGGGCGCGGATACGGGCGTGGGCGCCGGGCCGAGCGCGAGCGGTCCACGCGGACCGGCCGCACCCGCCTCGGCGGCGCGGTGGCCATCCGGCCGGCCGCCCTGGCCGCCCTGGCCGCCCTGGCCGTCCGGGCGGCCCAGGCCGTCGACGCCGTCGACGGGCACGGCGTACGCGGTACCGGAGCGGCCGTCGTCCTTGCCCCACGGGTCGGTCGGCTGGGCGGTCGGACCGCCGAGGCCCGGCCGCCCGTACACGGGGTCGTTGCCGGTTCCGTGCCACTGCTCCGGGACGGCCCGCTCGACCCGCGCCGGGGCGTGCGGCCACTGCTCGGGGGTGGGAGCGTCACCCGTCGGAGCGGAGGACGGAGTCGCGGACGGAGCGCCGGACGGGTCGGAGGACGCCCCGGACGGCGTGCCGGCGGGCACGGACGAAGGCGCGGCGGCGGGAACGGGCGGCTGCTCGACGGCGGGTCGGCCCCGGCGCCCGCGCCGCTCGGCCACGGGTTCCTCGGCGGGCTGGTCGCCCGCCCGCCGCTCCGCTGCGGGCTCGGGGTCCTTGCCGCCGCCCGGCGCCGCCTCGGCGTCGTCCTCGGGGTGCCGCGCACTGGGCAGCTGCGGGATGCCCGGCAGGTCCGGCAGGACGGCGGAGTCGCTCTCCTTGGGCCGGTCCGAGCGCCCCTCGGCCGACGCGCGCTCGGCGGCGGCCTTCGCGGCGGCCGGATCCAGCGGCAGCTCGACGACGTAGGTGGTGCCGGCCTTGCCGGGCAGTTCGTGCGGCTGGAGCACGCCGCCGTGCCGCTCGACCACCGCGCGGGCGATCGGCAGGTGGACGGGGCTGCCGCCGCGGCCGGGGCCGCGGATCTCCACCCGGGCGACGTCGCCGCGCTGGGCGGCGGCGAGCACCACCATCGGCGCGTCGTCGCCGCCGGGCGGCAGCGCCGCGGTACCGGGGGCGGCCAGGCCGGGGGAGGTGACGGTGGGCGGGGCGTCCAGCGAGAGTGCGACCCCGCTGACGTCGGCGACCAGGTGGGCGAGCGCCTGGGCGAGCCGCTGTTCGTCGGCGATCACCTCGACGGCGGCGGCGTGCACGGAGAACCGCACCCGGCCGGCGCCGACCAGCTCGCCCGCGTGCTCGACGGCCTGCCGGACCACCTTGTCCAGGGCGACCGGGACGCGCTCGGGGGCCTTCTTCCCGCCCTTGCCGTCACCGGTGCCGTCGCCCTTGCCGCCGTCTCTGCCGTCGCCGGGGCCGCCGGACGCGGAACCGGACCCTGACCCCGACTCGCCGGCCTCGGAGCGCTGGTGGGCGAGCACGCCGTCGATCAGCTTGCCGAACCGTCGGCACTCGTCGGCCAGCCGGCGCAGCGTCCAGTTGGCCTCCGGCCAGAGCTGGCCGGCCGGGTCGGCGGCGAGCGCGTCGATCCGCCGGTGCAGCGCGGTCAGCGCGCCGCCCAGCTCGCTCTCCAGGACGGCGGTGAGGTGCTCGTTGCGGGCGACGAGCGCCAGCTCGCGGCTGCGGTCGGTGAAGGTCATCACCGCGCCGACCAGCTGGTCGCCGTCCCGGACGGGGGCGGTGGTGAGGTCGACGGTGACCGGTCGGCCGTCCTTGCGCCAGAGCACGGTGCCGCGCACCCGGTGCTTGCGTCCGGAGGTGAGGGTGTCCAGCAGCGCGGACTCCTCCAGCGCCAGCGGGGTGCCGTCGGCCCGGGAGTGCTGGATCAGCGGGTGCAGCTCGCGCCCGCCCAGCTCGCTCGCCCGGTACTCGAGGATGTGCGCGGCGGCCGGGTTGACCAGCACGCAGCGGCCTTCGAGGTCCACGCCGAGCACGCCCTCGGCGGCGGCGCGCAGGATCATCTCGGTCTGCTTGTGCTGGCGCCGCAGCTCGGCCTCGACGCCGAGCCGGCTGGAGAGGTCACGGACCAGCAGCAGGAGCAGGTCGCTGGCGGAGGGCCGGGAGCCGTCGCGGTACGGGTCGTAGGGGACGAGCGGCGAGAGCGCGTAGCCGCGGCCGTCGCCGGAGCGGGCACCCGACCCGTCGTCGGCGAAGTCGTTGCCGGAGACCTCGACCGGGAAGGTCGTGCCGTCGGTGCGGCGGGCGGTCATCCGCACCGGGCGGTCGAGGGCGTCGTCCTCGCGCGGGGTCGGCCGCATCGAGCCGGGGATCCGGCTCGGGTCGAACTCCGGCAAGAGGTCGAGCACGCCCATGCCGACCAGCGAGGTGCCGGGCGCCTGGAGCGCCTGGACGGCTGCGTTGTTGGCATCGACGACGGTGCCGTTGCTGTTCACCAGCAGCAACGCGTCGGGCAGGGCGTCGAGTATGGCGGCGAGGCGAGCAGCGCCTCGGATCGGCCTGCTGCTCACGTCGACAGGTCTCCTCGGCTCAGGGCAGCTCCTCCGGAGACGGCAGTATCTCATTCTTCTTTGCGGTGGGGACGACCCGCCTAGTAACGTTGGCGGTGGTTGGTGCCGAGCCCTTGGGTTGTGGCATCATCTCAGGCACACGGAGCGGGTCCGCCACGCGGGCACGGTTCATGTGGGGAGGCTTCGCCTAGTCCGGTCTATGGCGCCGCACTGCTAATGCGGTTTGGGTCTTAAAGCCCATCGAGGGTTCAAATCCCTCAGCCTCCGCCAGCCGGGAGCCCCGCCGACGATCACGTCGGCGGGGCTTTCCGCATTTCCGGGTCGGGATCCGGCCGGTGGGTCCGACAGGTCCGGCACCTTCGACGCCTTCGGCACCTCAGGCAGGTCCGACCGGTCCGGTCGGCGCTCCGGGCGTGCGGGCGGGAGCAGGTGTCCGGGGTGCCCGGATCAATCGATTTCGCCCCACGTCGCAGGTCATGTAATGTTGTCCCCGCACCGCCCCGGTGGCACATTCACCAGGGCGAGCGCTCATAGCTCAACGGATAGAGCACTTGACTACGGATCAAGAGGTTGCAGGTTCGAATCCTGCTGAGCGCACCAAACCCCGCAAGACCGGGTCCGCCCGGTACTTGCGCTCATAGCTCAACGGATAGAGCACTTGACTACGGATCAAGAGGTTGCAGGTTCGAATCCTGCTGAGCGCACCAGCGAGAAGCCCCCGGCCACCGGCCGGGGGCTTCTCCCGTTTCCCGGGCCTTCCGGGCCGCTCACCCCAGCTCGGCGTGGTTGATCCGGGGCACGTCGCGTTGGTCGGGAAGCCGGTCGGAGGAGGTCAGGGGCCCGGCCCGGTTGAAGGCCGCCGACGCCGGGGCCCGGTCCGGCTGCCCGCCGAGGTGGACGTCCCGGCCGGACCGGTTCCCGTGCCGCAGAAGCGTGTCGTGGACCAGCCCGGTCGCGCCGTTCCGTCCGCTCCCCGGGCTGGGGCCGCCGGCAGCACCCGGAGCCGGTCGTTCCGGGCGAGCAGCCGCTCGACGACGCCCGGGTCGTACTGGCTCGCCGTCCGAGCCGGCGGCGAGCACCCCGGTGACGTCGTGGAGGGGGCGTTCGGCGGTGAGCTGCTCCAGCAGTGCCGGGGTCTGCCCCAGCCGGTGAAGGCCTCGGTCCACGCCTTCTCGGTCTCGGGCGTTCAGTGGTGGCCGGAGAGGTGCCGCACGGCGGCGATCGGACTGGCTCCGATCGCCGGGGTAGTGCTCGGGCGCGGCCGGGAACCTGCGGTGGTCGTGTCCGGGAGCCCGGAGGTGCCCGGCGAGCTGTTCGACGCTCTCCAGCCGCAGCGCGACCTGGGTGAGAGCGACGAGGAGCCGCTCCCGCTGCTCGGCCGTCTCGGCGGGGAAGAACGCCCGCATCCCGGGACTGTGCTCGAACAGGTGCTGGTGGGAGTACCCGGCGACGGCGGGATCGTGGGGTTCGACGACCGCGAGACTGTTCCTGGTCAGGACGGGGGCAACTGCCACGGGGCCCGACGCTGGTGAGTGGTCGACCGAGTTGAACAGATCCGCCGGATGAATGGTCAGGCGCCGCACACTGGCGTCCGGTTGGAATCACCGGGGCACCGGGTCACCGGGTCACCGGGGGCACCGGGGCTCGCCGGGATTCATCGGTATTCCCCTCGACATGCCGCCCAATGGATGAAATGCGTCCCCTTCAGTTACATCCTGTCCTGCCGGTCGGATAACCGCCGATCGGGTGGGATGCGGCCATGAGTGCAGGTGTCGCAGTATGACCGGCCCAGGATCGTGATTCCGTTTTGTCGCATCTTGTGCCCAGACTGCGGAGCCCCTGGTGACTGGCCACCGGCCCTGGCAGCCGACACCGAAGGAGAGCCGGATGAGCCGACGGATTCCCCGCGACGCCGCCCTGTCCGCACCGGCCCCGCACCGGTGCGGCGCCCGGGCGGGAGGGGTGCGGCGGCTCCGGTTGGCGGCGGCCGGAGCGTCGGCGGCACTGGCGGCCGGCCTGCTGATCGGCTGGAACCCGCCGCACTCCGCGGCCCAGCAGTCGCCTGACGCCTGGTCGGGCGACCGCCGGGCGGTCCTGCCCTCAGGTCTCGCCGTCCAGCTCGATTTCTCCGCCGCTCCCGGAGTGGCCGTCACCGCCGAACCCGGTGAATTGGCCGACCGCGCCGGGGGCGGCCGGGCGGCCGCCCTCTACACCGACGGAGTCCGGCCCGGAGATCCCGCGCAGGCCTTCCGGATCGCGGAGGACCGTCCGCAGACGGACGGTTCCTGGCGAACCGTCGGAACGCTTCAGATCGGCTTTTCCCGGGCGGTCCGGAATCCCCGCCTGCATCTCAGCGGACTCGCCGGAATCGTCGCCGGGAAAGGCGGCGCCATCGGCACCGCGACCCGGCTGACCCTCACCGGCGGCTCGCCGGCCGCCCCCACCCTGGTCAACCGGACCGACTTCCCCGGCTGGACGGTCGACGGGAACACCCTCGCCCCCGCCGGGGCGGACGGCGGCGCCGACCCCTCGAACGGTTCCGCCGCCGAAGGCAGCCTGGAGCTGGCTGGCACCTTCCGCACCGCCGTCTTCCGCGTCGAGCAGCGCTCCACCGCCCGGGACGGCTCCACCGCCGCGCCGCAGCCGCTCGTCCTGGCGGCCACCGTCACCCTGGACGAGGGCGTCGGCACCGCCCCCCAGGGCTACGGGAACGCCTCCCACCTGCTCTCCGACCTCTTCCTCGGCGCGGACGCCACGACCCCGGCCCGGTTCGCCCGTCGGCCCGCCACCACCGCGCGGGGGCAGGCGGACGAGCCGCTCGTCCAACTCGACCACGGAGCCGCGCGGCGCAGCGTCTGGGCGAACCCGGCCCCACCGCAGCTCCAGCCCGGGCGCGGCGAGTACCAGGGCGCCGACCCGGCCGTCAGCTACCCGACGGAGGCGGCGATCGGCCACTACTACCGGCTCGTCGTACCGGTCGCGGTGAGCGGCGCGTCCGCCACCCTGGCCGGCTGGGTCGACTTCGACCACAGCGGGCGCTTCGACCCCGCCGAGCGGGTGCAGGCCGAGATCCCGGCGGGCGCCGACACCGCCGCCCTGGAGTGGACCGTCCCCGCCGGCGCCGCGTCCGGGGAGACCTGGGCCCGGCTGCGGATCGGCCGGGATGCGACCCAGCTGGTGCCGCCCGGCGGCTTCGCCGATTCCGGGGAGGTCTCCGACCAGCGGATCCGGCTGAACGTGGGCGCCGCCCGGCCTGAGATCGCGATCCCGGTCGACGGCAGCGTGGTCTCCGACGCCCGTCCGCAGGTGCGCGGCGAGGGCGCCGTGGCCGGTGCGACGGTGGAGGTCCGGGACGGTGACGCGGTGCTCTGCAAGGCCCGGGTCGAACGGGGCGGCGACTGGTCCTGCCGACCGGGCAGCCCGCTCGGTGCGGGGGCGCACAGCCTGACCCCGGTTGAGACGACCACCGGCGGCGTGGTGCTGCGCGGCGAGCCGGTCCGGATCACCGTGAAGACCGCGCCGCCCGCCGCCCCCGTGCTCAGCCTCCCCGAGTACACCAACGACCCGGGTCTCCAGCTGACCGGCACGGGGGAGCCGGGCAGCACCGTCTCGGTGGCCGACCAGCCGGCCGGGGGCCGTGACGGCGCCGCCGCCGAGCTGTGCAGCACGGCGGTCCGGTCGGACGGCGGCTGGGCCTGCCTGCCGGTCGAGAACCTGGCGGACGGGCGGCACCAGCTCACCCCGACCGCCGTCGACGCCGCCGGGAACCGGAGTCCGGGCCGGTCCGCCGCCCTGGTCGTCGACACCGTCCCGCCGGACCGTCCGGTGCTGACCGCGCCGGTCGCGGGCGAGACCGTCCGGGCCGCCAGGCCGAAGTTCGCCGGGCGGGCGGAGCCGGGGGCCAAGGTGACCGTCACCGCCCGGTCGGTCGGCGCGGCCTCGGCCGAGCGGATCGTCGCCTGCGGGGTCACCGCCGCCGCGGACGGCGGCTGGAGCTGCACGGCCGGCCGGGACCTGGCGGACGGCGATCAGTGGTTGGTCGTCACGGCGACCGACCTGGCGGGCAACGGGACGGCGGCCGACGCGGTCACCGTCAGGGTCGTGGCGGCCGGGGCGCCGGCGGCCACGACGGCCCCCACTTCGGTGGTGCCGAGCCCGGTGACCCCGAGCCCGGTGGTCCCGACCGCGGAGGCTTCGGCGGCGGTGCCTGTGGTGACCGGCGCTCCGGCGGCGCCTGGTGTTCCGTCACCTGCCGCACCGTCACCGGTGGGGCCGGGCTCTCCGGTGCCGTCGCCGGGGACGCCTGCGCCGGGGACGCCTGCGCCGACCGCTCCCGCGTCGCCCGTTCCCTCGCCCTCCGCGTCCCCGACCCCGGCGGCCGCGCCGACGGGGTCCCCGGTGCCCGTGCCGACGGTGTTGCCCACGACGTCGGTGCCGCCGACTCCGCCTGTCCCGTCGGTTCCCGGCCCCGAAGCCGCGCTGGAACCCGTCCTGCCCGGCCTGCTGCCGATCGTCGTCCCGGCGGTCGTCGACCCGGTCGGCCGTCCGGCGATGCCCGTGGCCACGGCCACCACCTCGGTCGGCGTAAAGCCGGGCCAGATTCCGAGCCCGAGCCCGATCTCCGGCGTGAGCCCGAGCCCGAGCCCGACCGCCGGCTCGTCCGCCGCGCCGTCCCCGTCCCCGTCCGCTTCCCTGGCGTCTCCGGTGTCCCCGGGCTCTCCGGGATTCCCGTCCGCACCCTCGTCCTCCCCGTCCACCGGGGCGGCCGCCGCCCCGGCGGCAGCCCCCGGTGCGGCGCAGCCGGTGTCTGCCGGACAGGTGTCCGCCGAGCCCTCCCGGGCGCTGGCCGCGCCGCCGGCCGGGCAGTCCGTCGAGACCGGGACCGTCGCGCCGCCGGCCGGGCAGTCCGTCGAGGCCGGGGCCGCGGCGTCGCAGGTGGCGTCCGACCGGTCGCGGTCGGACGGCTGGCGCGGCGGCCTCGCCGGTGTCCTGCTGCTGCTCACCGGTGTCGGGCTGATCACCCGCCGGGTCTTCTCCCGTGGCCCCGGCGCGCCGCGGCGCTGAACCATTCAGACCATTCGCTCATGTGCCTGCGCGTCAGGTCGGCTTCGGATGATTCGTCAGTAAATGTCGACACGCTCTATCTCAAATGTCGCATTTGATGACGTATGAACTTAGCCTGACTCTGGCACTGCCCGTCAGATCCGGGCCGCCCGTTGCGCGACACACCGAACCCGAGGATCCGTGCATGGACGTCACCCGCGATTCTTCGCAGCGACCCGACAACCTGCCCAAGGCACCACCGCCGGCCCTGCCGGAACGTTCCGCCTCCGGCTCCAGCCCGCTGGTGAGGACGGTGGCCAGGGCGTCGGCCACCCGAACGGCGGCCACGCCGGCACCCAAGCCCGCCAAGCCGGCGGACGACGGTCCGGCCACCACCCCGTTGGCGGTGGTCCCCGGTCCGGTGGTCACGCCCGCCGACCTGCGGGACCCGCTGGAGACGGGGCCGGAGACCGTGGAGCTCCCGGAGGCCACCCCGGCCGGCGCGGTCGCCGCCGCCACCTCCCGCCGCCCCCCGCGCGCCGACCAGGCGCTGCGCGAGTACGGTGCCACCGCGCTGCCCGGCTGGATCGCCCTGCTGGCGGTGCTGGTCGGCCTGGCGGCCGTCGTACTGGTGCTGTTGCACGCGGGCGTCATCCCGCACTGGGACGCGCTGCCCGATCTGCGCGGCACCGCTGCCCTGGACGGCGGCCGGGCCGAGGTGGACGCCAGGTCGATCGCCGCCGTCACCGCGGCGGGCCTGCTGGTCGTCTTCTCGCTGGCCGGGCTGCTGGCCAACGCGGGTGGTGAGACCCGGGTGCTCAGCCGCTGGGGCCGCTACCGCGGCACCGTCCGGCGGACCGGACTGGTCTGGGTCAACCCGCTGCTCCGCCGTCGCCGGGTCGACGTCCGGCTGCGGCACTGGCGCAGCGAGCCGGTCAAGGTGGTGGACCGGACGGGCACGCCGATCGTCGTCCGGCTGCTGATCGTGTGGCGGGTCAAGGACAGCGCCCGGGCGCTGCTGGCGATCGACGACCACGAGGGCTACCTGCGCGCGCAGGTGCAGGCGGTGCTGACCCGGACGGCGTCCACGCTGCCGTGCGACAGCAACGCGGCGCCCGGTCCGGCCCTGCGGGACGGCCAGTGGTTCGCCGACGAGATGACCCGGGCGTTGGCCGCCGAGGTCGCCCCGGCCGGCCTGGAGGTGTACTCGGTGCAGCCACTGGCGCTGGACTACGCGCCCGAGGTGGCCGAGTCGATGCGCCGCCGCCGGCTGGCCGATCTGGACGCCGGCCTGCGCACGGTGCTGGTGGACGACGCGGTGGAGGCGGCGGCGCTCGCCGTCCGCCGGCTGGAGCGCGCCACCGCGCAGGAACTGGACGAGGCCGCCCGCAGTGCGCTGATGGAGCAGTTGCTGGTCGCCTTCGTCGCCCCGGCCGGAGTGGCCGCCTCGGTACCGTCCCCGGCCGCCCGGGCCGGGCGGAAGGAAGGACGACCGGCATGAGGATAGCCACCGGCACGGAAGCCGACTTCGGGACGGACTTCGTCCCGGTGTCCGGTGCGAAGCCCGACGCCGGGCGCGAAGCCCGGCTCGATCCCGAGCTCGACGCGGACTTCGGTGCGGAGTTCGCCGGCTTCGACGCCGACGCCGCGCTGATCGGCTTCGAGGAGAGCCTCGGCAGCGTTCCCGCGATGGCGGGCTGCGCCTGCCCGAACTGTGTGCTCCGGCCGCGGTACGCCCGCCCGGCGGGGGCCGGGTCGTCCGGGGCGTCCGGCGGCGGACGAATACACCGCGCCGTTCGGAACACCTGCCTGGCGACCACCGTGCTGGCCGGTGCCGGCGTGGTCGGTCTGACGGCCGGGGCCGGGTCCGCGCACGCCGCGGCCGGGAAGCAGGGCTGGGACGGTTCGAAGTACTGGTTCAAGAACAGCGCCGGTGAGTGGCGGTATACCAGCCACTACGACGTGTACCTGAACCGCACCGGCCAGTCCGGCGGCAAGACGGCCGCCTCCGGCGCCGCCTCCTCGGGTTCCTCGGGTTCCAAGGCCTCCGCTTCCAAAGCCCCTGCCTCCAACGGTTCGGCCGCGTCCGCGGGGATGCGGCAGGGGTGGGACGGTTCGAAGTACTGGTTCAAGAACAGCAGCGGCGAGTGGCGGTACACCAGCCACTACGACGTGTACCTGAACCGCACCGGCCAGTCCGGCGGCGGTTCGGCCCCCGCGCCCGACCGGCCCGCGAGCCGGCCGGACCCGGACGACGCGCCGGACTCCGGCAGCGTCGAGGCGGCGATCGACTACGCACTCGCCCAGCTCGGCAAGCCGTACGTCTGGGGCGGCAACGGCCCGTCCGGCTTCGACTGCTCGGGGCTGGTCCAGCAGGCGTACCGGCGCAGCGGGATCAGCCTGCCGCGCGTGGCCGACGACCAGTACGCGGCCACCACCCCGATCGGCGCGGGGCAGCTGCGCCGCGGTGACCTGCTGTTCTGGTCGGACTCCGGCCGTGCCTCCGGCATCCACCACGTGGGGATCTACCTGGGGGGCGGCAAGTTCGTCGAGGCGCCCCGGCCGGGCAAGGCGGTACGGGTCTCCACCATCAGCAGCGGCTTCTACCCGACCCACTTCGGCCGGCCCTAGCGCCGGGCGCCCAGCACCGGGCGTCCAGTACCGGGCGCCGGCACGGCGCCGGCACGGCAGCGGCACGGCGGCGGGGGGCCCCGCCGCGGCCGCGGGGGGGGGGCGGGGGCGGCGGCGCCCGGCGCCGCGCCGGGGGTGGTTACAAAAAAAAGGAACACCGACACAGATAGTA